>JAAYPY010000033.1 GCA_012519555.1 Tissierellia bacterium
CAACATCTGTTATACCGCTGAATCTCTTGCTTATATTTGCTTCTGATTCTCCGTGACGAACTAAGTATATCATAACTACCCCTTTAAGAAAAGCACTGTTATCATAAATAATATTTGACTTATTTCCGCTACAGCCCCGCATGTATCCCCTGTCATGCCGCCTATTTTTTCATCTATTAATGTGGATATGAAATATGAAAAAGCTATAGCAGCAAAGCATGCAGTGAATATTATTGTTCTGTACCATGAAAGCATTGAAAAAACAAATAATATAGTTAAATTTACAAGTAGAACCCTGATATTAATATTTTCAATAAATGCAGTTCCCATACCCTTTGTGTTCTTAGCGTATTTTTTATTCCAACAAGCAGCTATTGTGCTTGCTCGTCCTGCTATAGGCATCATAAAAACGGTTTCAATACTGCTTAAGGAAAACAGAACAAATTGAGAAAGTATAATTAATATCAATGCTATAACTCCAAAAGCTCCTATATGTGAATCGCTCATTATAACAAAAATTCTATCCCCTGTCCTGCCGGATAATAAACCGTCTGCAGTGTCTGCAGCACCGTCTAAATGTATACCGCCGGTTATAACAATGTACATTATAGTAATTACCAATCCTCTCAGGAAGGATATTTGATTGTTAAAAATTAAATATGTAAGGGCTAAAAGAAAACCTATTACCGCTCCTATAAGTGTGTAAAGATTCAATGCTTTAATAAAGTTTTCTTCTTTGAATTCAAGTTTTCTTCCGATTGGAATACGCGTAAAAAAAGATATGAGAATTAAAAATCCTGAGGCCATTTTACCATTTCCCCTTTATGTTTAAGCTTGATAGGTATCCCTGAAAATATGAAATACATATGTTCAGATTCAACACCGATTTTATTATTGAGCCGTCCGCTTATATCTCTGAAATAATTGCCCATGTAGTAAGGAGGTACAAGACCCATACCTGTTTCGTTAGATACCATTATAAGTTTTTTATTATTTTCATTGCATATATTTATTAAAGAAAAAACCTCTTGACTTATTTTATTTTCCAATTTGTTTACATCTTCAAGGCTGCAAGTGTCAAAATTCAGTTTGCTTTCGACCATGAAATTAGCAATCATTGTTGTTACACAGTCCAAAAGAACAACATCTGACTTCATAAATTCATCTTTGATTATTAGTGTTTCAAAATCCGAGTGCATCTCTAAGGTATGCCATGATTCAGGTCTTTGTTCTCTATGTTTTTTAACTCTATCAGCCATTGCCTGGTCTGTTATTACTGCAGTTGCAATATACAATACATTTTCTGAATATTCTTTTGCCTTTAATTCCGCAAATGTACTTTTCCCGCTTCTTGCACCACCGACTACAAATATAAGACTCATTATATCACCATTCAACATTTTTCTTCATTAACATTAAATATTATATCACCTATTTAATAAAAAATAAACAAGAAATTTAGGAGTGATTCGCAAGCTGTAGGATTTTTTGCCGGAATGAGCTCATAGAATTATTCGTGGCCGAAACCGTGAGCGGTTATTTACATACATTCTTTTAAAAAATAATAAAAATAATGAGCGAACATTTGCAGGACACGACTATAATTCTTAGCGAATGCAGGTTAAAAATCCGTTAAGCAGCTTGCACTGTTTGAACGCAGTGAGTTTGCAAGCTGTAGGATTTTTTGCCGGAATGAGCTCATAGAATTATTCGTGGCCGAAACCGTGAGCGGTTATTTTTATTATTTTCTTTCAGTAACGGTGATAATTACAATTAATAGTCAGAACGAGTGTACTGTCACAGCATCAGGTACGAAAAAAACCTTCCCCAAAATTTTGTTGACTTTGTTATTGTTTATAATTAAGATATATAAAAAAGGCTTAGAGGAAATAGGATGAAAATTACAGGTGTTGTGGCGGAATATAACCCCTTTCATGCGGGACACGAATATCAGCTTAAGATGGCTAAAAAACTATCAGACTGCGATTGTATTGCAGTTGCTATGAGCGGAAACTATGTACAGAGGGGAGAGCCTGCAATCATAGATAAATTCAGACGAGCTGAAGCTGCGATTCATGGCGGTGCCGATCTTGTTATCGAGCTTCCCATGCCTTTTTCATGTCAGAATGCAGAAATGTTTGCTCTTGCGGCTATAAAGGAATTAAGCAAGCTTCATATTGATTCCATAAGTTTTGGTTGTGAAAACAATAATATCAAGCTATTGGAAAAAATTGCTTTAATACAATTAACACCTGAATTTAATAAGAATATTAAGGAAGAGATAAAAAAGGGATTGTCATATCCAAGAGCTATGTCAAATGCCTTAATGTCTGTATTTAATGATGAAGTAAAAACGGTATATGCACCTAATAATGTATTGGCTATCGAATATATAAAAAGCGCCTTAAAGCTTAATTTAAACCTTCAATACTACCCCGTTAAACGTATAGGGATGGCTCATAATGACACAAAAATTTCAGGTATCTTTCACAGTGCAACAGCCATAAGAAATTCATTATTGGAAGGCTCCTTTAATAATCTTAAGCTCACGGAAAAAAGTTTGCAATTAATAAAAGAGTTTTACACGGAACACAAAAAGTTTAACACTTTAAACAATTATGTTGATTATTTGTATTATAAAATAATAACATGTGATGACTTAGATACAATTTATGAAATTAAGGAAGGTTTAAATAATAAGATCATAAAAGAAGTTTACAGACATGAAGGTATTGATGAACTTATTATGTCTCTTAAATCTAAACGCTACACCTATTCTAAGCTCAGAAAATGTCTTCTGAATATTTTGCTTGATATAAAAAAGGTTGACATAATTGACATTATGTCAACAAGCTATAATTATATTAAAGTTTTGGCTTTTAATAATACAGGCAGAAAAGCTATAAAAAACATCGGAAATAATGGAATAATAGTAATAAATAGATACTCCGATTATAAAAGGTATAATTTAAATCCTGAAAAAATTAAGAGCTTTAATATAACAAACAAGTCATCAGATATTTATTATCTTCCGCTGAAAAACAGGAAAATAAACAGTGAATATACTGAAAATGCAATATATGTAGATATATAGGCATGAAGACACACCGAACAAAAAATGCCACTTATCATTCTCTGAAGGATAGACTAGTCCATAATAAATCTATTCATTAAGCATATAAAGCACTCCGTCACAATAAAATAAACAGGGGGTGCTTTTATGTTAAAAAGAAATTTTATTCCTGTTTTTATTATGCTAATTATATGCTTATTTGTTTTGAAGCCGGACATAGTATCGGAAGGTGTTTTTAACGGACTAAAAATTTGGGTTAACAACATGATCCCATATTTACTGCCTATGTCTATTTTATCAAACATATTGCTTCAATATAATTTCTTGTACAGATTATCAGAAAAATTATCTTTTTTATCCAATAAAGTTTTTAACAGTAAATACGCATTCATCCCCTACTTTATAAGTTTCGTGGTAGGTTATCCTTCAGGAGCCATGACAGTAAATACAATGGCTTCCTTTAAAAGAATAAACAGCAGTGAAGCAAATGCCTTGATAGTTTTTACAAACAACTGCAGTTTTCAATTCATGGCGGGAGCTGTATCTTTTTCAATGTTAGGCGATTTAAATATATCCAAATATATTGCCTTTCCCCACTTGCTAAGTGCTATGTTCATAGGGATACTTATTAAAAAGGGGGCGATATCTTCCTCATATACAAAAGATAAAAATCAAAAATTCATATCATTCTATGATGCTTTCAATTCTTCTATTTATAAGTCTATTACCTCCATATTGTCCATCGGAGGAGTAATCGTTATATTTTCGGTATTTTCCAATTTTTTTGACAACCTCCTTATTTCAGTTTCAAAATATCTTTCATTAAGTATACAGCTAAGCGACATGATACATTCTGTTTTAGTAGGTATATTGGAAATTTCAAACGGCTGCAGCCTTGCAGCCTCTTCATCCCTCCCCTTGGATGTAAAACTTATAATAATCAATTTTCTTATCAGCTTCTCGGGAATTTCTGTCATCTTTCAAACAATTGCAGTTACAAATGATTTTGATTTCAATATAGGCAATTATGTTTTTTGTAAAGCCATTCAAGGAATACTATCGGTTATAATATGCATTGGAATGCTAATTTTATTATAAATTATAAGGGTCCATGGTATGAGAGGCCTGTGGTCTCTCTTAATACTTAATAATATAATCATTGAAAAATCTATCTTAAATATGTATAATGTTATTACTTAAGAAAAAAGGTGATATAATGATAAAGGTAACTTTAATAGGCACTGGCGGAATGGTACCCCTGCCAGGCAGATATTTGGCCTCATGTCACATTGAATATAAGGGAAAATCTATACTCATAGACTGCGGTGAAGGTACACAAATTTCTCTGCATAAGGGAAAAATCAGTTTAAATAAAATTGACTCCATATTAATAACTCATTGTCATGCAGATCATGTTACAGGTCTGCCAGGGCTGCTTTTAACCATGGGGAATCATGGCAGAACCGAGCCCTTGAATATAATTGCTCCTAGAGGCAGCACAAAATTATTAAACTCACTTTTGGTTGTGTGCGGCTTTCTCCCCTTCGAAGTCAGAATAACAGAGCTTCACGACACCAAACCTCAGGAGTTCAGTAAGATAGGTTTAAACATAAGATCGATTCCTTTAAAACATCATATAAACTGTTTAGGCTACAGCTTTAAACTAATATTGAGACCACATTTTCAGCCTGATAAAGCAAAAAAATACAATATTCCGGTTAAACTTTGGAAACTGCTTCATGGCGGTGAAGAAGTTGTTATAGATGACAGAACAATTACTCCGGATATGGTTTTGGGAAGCCCTAGAAAACCCATTAAAATTTCTTATGTAACAGATACAAGACCTGTTAAACTTATAGATGAAATTGTAAAAAATTCTGATTTATTTATTTGTGAAGGAATGTACGGAAATGATGAGATGCTTAATGGGGCTGTTGCAAAAATGCATATGATTTTTTCCGAGGCTGCCAACATAGCATTGAATGCAGATGTTAAGGAACTATGGCTTACTCATTTCAGTCCTTCAATGCCAAACCCTGAAGAGTATAAGAATTTTGCAGAAAAAATATTTTCTAACACAGTTATCGGAAAGGATTTAATGAGCATAACGTTAAAATCCGATTGACCTTGTAGAAAATTGCATTATTAAAGGAGCGGGATTCCGCTCCTTTTAATTATTTTTTAAAATTGCTTTAGAAAATTCCTAAGCCGAAGAAGTCATCCAGCTGACCCAACAATACAAATAACATAACTGCCGGAACAAGAAACTTAAAGCAAATATCCCAGAAGTTGTATGCTCTCATCTGGTAGCCGGGAGTAGCTTCTACTTCTTCCTTGATGAGAGTTGTCTTGAGTTTCCAGCCTATCAGCAATGACATCAGCATAGCGCCTAAAGGCATGAAGACACCTTCTGAAATCATGTCATAGAAGTCAAGCCAGCAGTCAAATGCAACCCTTACCTCTTTCATGCCAAATAGGGTTGCCGGGATATCTATCATTGCACCACCAGCTACACCTGAGCCAAGCCCATCCATAGCTACGGGGAAGCCCAAGAGGAATATTGTTAATCCAACAATAAGAGTAATTTTCTTACGGTCAGGCTCTAAACCCTTTTCAACCCTTTTGTCAATAAAGTATGCGGTACAAACCTCCAAGAGAGAAATAGACGATGTAACGGCAGCAATAAACACTAAGAAATAGAATAAAGCACCGAAGAAATTACCCATGAATCCGCCCATACCTACGCTGAAAACCCTGTGAAGAGTAACAAATAACAGTCCGGGTCCTGCTCCGAAAGAAACACCTTCAACTCCTTGATACATGAATGCACCTACTGCCGGCAATACGGCTAAAGCTGATAGAGTTGCAAAGGATGTGTCGGCTATAGGAATAATCATAGCATTTTTCTCTAAGTTTTCATCCTTACTGAGATAGGAGCCGTAAGTAATCATGCAGCCCATACCAAGAGACAGCGAGAAGAACATCTGTCCTGCAGCAGTTTTAAGCACCCTCATAAGACCTATTTCCTTCAATGCCTCAAGGTCCGGTTTGAACATGAATTCAAGACCTACAAAAGCGCCTTCCAAAGTAACGCTTCTGATAACCACAATTATCATCATTATAAATAATGCAGGCATGGCAACAGTTGTAAACTTTTCAATACCACCTGAAATACCACCCATTACTATGATGATTGTAGAACCCATAAAGATTGCATGATACAAAATACTCAGGGGAGCATTGATGATGAAGCTTCCAAAGAAGGCACCGCTGTCCATTCCGCCAAAACCTGCACCTGCACTGAACAATTCCAGCAAGAATCCTAAAAAGTACCTTAGGCAAAAGCCCCCCAATACACTGTAAAATGCTAAAATAAGGAAACCTGAAAGCCAACCTAACCAACCTATCCAGGTGTATTTTTCGCTGATTTTCTTATAAGTTCCCACAACACCCATACCATACTTACGACCTAAGGCTAATTCTCCCAGCATTACGGAAAAACCAACAAAAGAAACCAAAGCCAAATATATTATGAGAAATATAAATCCGCCGTTTGCACCCATTTTATATGGGAATCCCCAAATGTTACCCAAGCCTATAGCTGAGCCTATAGCTGCCATCAAAAAACCAAAGTTCGTACCAAATTGAC
>JAAYPY010000034.1 GCA_012519555.1 Tissierellia bacterium
AGGGTAAAAACCACAGGGAAGGTTAAAAGGGTGAGGTTATGACTATTGCAATAATTTATGAATCAGAAGAATGGTCAAATACATATTTAAGAGATTATATAATGAAAAATGGTTTTGATGTATTGTTTATTAACTTTGAGGAAGCTGTATTAAATGCGGCTTTTTTTGACTCTGTAGGTTTGATTGTCAACAGGATTTTTCCAAGCTCATACTTCAGAGGCCATATGAAAACGTATTACAAAGGTATTGATTTTTTGAAAGAATTAAATGAAAAAAGAATTCCAATGATAAATTCTTATGAAGCCTTGATGTACGACTTTGATAAAAAACTTGTTTGTAAGACCCTTCGTGATAACAATATAAAAACTCCTGAAATTTATTGCAGCAGCAGAAATTTTTCTGTGGATAAAATTAAATTCCCATGTATCGTCAAACCAAACAGCGGAGGCAGGTCAAGATTTACCATTAAGGCTGATAGCACAAATGAATTATTTGAATTTTTAAAAACTTCCCCTCAGATAGAATTCATTTTTCAGGAATATATCAAATCAATTGACAATTATACCTTAAGAATTGAAGTGCTCAACGGAGAGGTTTTTTCTGCCGTTAAAGAAGCATGGATGAAAACGGCATATCTTCATATCACAGAGGAGCTGTTTATGAACATGTTTTTGAATTAGACAAGCTTATAAAGCATATGGTGATTGATTCATTGAACATATTAAATATTAAAATGGGCGGCATAGACTTAATTATAAATGATAGTGGTCCCTATATTATTGATGTAAATGCTACATCAAACTTTTCCAAAGAATTTGTTGACTTTCTGCAAAAAAATCCCCTTGATAAGATGGGAGATTTAATAATAGATGAATATTTGAAAATAGAAGAAGCTGCCGGCTAAATTTAGCCTGCTTATTTGTTGGAGGAAGTAATGGTTATAAGGCAAGAGTTTTATTATGATTCAGCTTATAAAAAAACAAAAATTCATGCAGTTAAATGGATACCTGAAAATGAAATAATAGGCCTGCTCCAAATTGCTCACGGAATGCTTGAACATATTGACAGATATGATAACTTTGCTCGGTTTATGGCTTCACACGGGATTTTAGTTGCAGGAAATGACCATCTAGGTCATGGGTCATCAATATTTACTGAAGAAGACCGGGGTTTTTTCGGCGAAGGTGACGGAAACAAGTCGCTAATTGAAGACATGAGAAAATTAAGAGAAATATTGAAAGAAGAATATAAGGATTTGCCTTATTTTATTTTAGGCCATAGTATGGGCTCATTTCTTGTAAGGCAGTATATTTCAATATATGATGATTTGGACGGGGCCTTGATTGTAGGAACCGGATATCAGCCATATGCAGCTGTAAAGTCAGGTTTAATACTATGTAGGTTATTGGCAGCTTTTAAAGGGTGGAGATTTAGAAGCAAGTTTATAAATAAGTTGACAATCGGAGGAAATAATAAACATTTCAAGCCTGCTAAAACTAAGTCTGATTGGTTAAGCAGGGATGAAGAGGTTGTAAATGCTTATATTAAGGATAAAAAAATTGATTTTATTTTTACTCTTAATGCTTTTTATTACATGTTTAAAGGAATGCTTTATTTATACGATAAAGGATATATGGATAAAATACGTAAAAACTTGCCAATGATATTATTATCGGGGGAGCAGGACCCAGTAGGGAACTTTGGCAAAGATGTCAAAAGACTGTATGAAAATTTTAATACAAAGATGACAGATGTTACAATCAAACTTTATAAAGATGACAGACACGAAATATTAAATGAATTGGATAAAGAAAACATATATGTAGATATTTTGAATTGGATAAAGGAAAAAATTGCAAAAATCGACATATTACCAAATAATCCAACAAATTTTTAATTTTGGTAATGCAATTATTTGTAAAATATTATATAATTATAGCATAATTGATTGGAGGGGTTTCATGAAGAAAATCAGAAAAACACTTTCCCTGTGTTTATTAATCATTATGCTAACAAATACTGTCGTATTTGCAAATATTAATATAAATGAAAACATCAAAGGTGCCTTGCTGGGTGATTTGGAAACAGGCGAGATACTTTATGAATATAATATAAACCAACAGTTGGCAATTGCAAGCATTACAAAGCTGATGACCTATACTATAATGATGGACAAGGTTTCCCAAGGTGAAATATCTCTTGATGATGATGTTGTAATCAGCGGTCATGCAGCTGCTACTGAAGGCAGTAATTTTGGAATTTTATCAGGCGAAACAATAAAACTTAGAACTTTGGTAAAGGGAATGCTCATTACCTCAGGAAATGACTGTGCAACTGCAATAGCAGAGTATGTTGGGAAAACCCAAGATAATTTTGTAAGTATGATGAATGCTAAAGCTTCAGAGCTTGGTCTATTATCTGCAAGTTTTATCAATCCTCACGGCCTGCCAATAAATGATGAGGAAACAGGACAAAACTATATGTCTGTTTCAGATTTGTACAAGTTATCTCGACATGTACTAAGTACATATCCTGAGATTTTGGAAATAACAAAGCAACCTGAGCTCATTATTGTTGAAAGAAACTTCAGCAGAGCTGCAACTAACCCCATATTAGGAATAGTTGAAGGTGCTGACGGTTTGAAGACGGGATATACTGACAAGGCTGGAATTTGTTTGATTTCAACAATGCCGGTCAAAGGAGAAAATAAAGACTTCAGGCTTATAGGAATAATATTGGGAGCCCAAACTCATGAGGATAGATTAAATAAAACAATCGAGCTTCTAAACTACGGGAAAGATAACTTTATTAAATTAGAGCTGACCGATGTAAATGAACCGGTTGATAAAGTTTATATATCCAATTCAAAAATTGAAAAGGTTAATGTTTATCCTGCATCAGACCTAAGTAAAGTAATAAAAACTCAAGATGTGGTAACAACAAAAATTACCTACAATGAATCTGTTAAAGCTCCCTTGTCAAAAGACGAAATAATAGGAACCATCAGTATTTATGTCAATGGAGAAGAAATTGAAAAGATTGATGCCAAAGTTAATGAAAATATAGAAAAGGCTAATATTTTAGTCAGGATAGCAAGATTTTTTAGAAATTTATTTAATTAAATGCAAAAATGCCTCACATGAATGAGGCATTTTTGCATTTAATTATTTTATTACATCTTTTATAACCCTGTAAAAATTTCCATGTCCGATTTTTTCAATTTCATTGTTTGAAAATCCTTCATTCTCCAATTCTCTGATGAGATTGCATGTTTTTGATGCATCTTCAAGTCCGATTGTGTAGGATGTTTCTTGTGAGCTGAAGCTGTTAGTAGAGCTGTTATCTAAGAATTCAAGGTAATCCATTCCCAATCCTATATGGTCAACTCCGACAAGGTCAGCCATATGAACCGCATGCTTGGCAAGCATTTTTACATTTTGTTTATCAATATCCTTATGAACAAATTCGTTAAATGAATTCAAGCCTACCAAGCCATTTGTCATAGCAATAGCTTTTAATTGTCGGTCTGTTAAATTTCTTGGATTATCGCATAATTCCCTGCTGTTAGAATGTGAAGCGATAACCGGTTTATCCGTTGCTTCTATTACATCCCAAAAGGATTTATCATTTAAGTGAGATACATCCAACAACATATTCTTATCATTTATTTTTTTTACGGCTCTCTTACCAAGCTCTGATAATCCTCTATGGGGATTTCCTTTTACACCGGTAGCCAAGGCATTTTCTTCATTCCATGTGAGACTGGCATGCCTTGCTCCAAAATCATAATAATAATCAATTATCTCTAAATTTTCTCCTATACTGCTTAGACCTTCTAAACCGATGAAAATATAAAACTTATTTTCATTTAAAGCTTTTTCAATATCGCTGTATGATTTAGCCAAAAGAACCGAATCTTTGCAATACTCAATTTCATTTCTTATTGAGTTAAAAATTTGGATTGTTCTTTTGTAGGGGTCATCCGTATTAGGCGGGTCAATCCATATAACAAATATACCGCCTGTTATATGACCTTCTTTTAACTTATTCAAATGATATTTTCTTAAAATATCATTTTCCCCATTTAAGTTTTTTATTGTAACGTCTGTCCATATGTCGGAATGTCCATCAAATATATTCATATCCTTCTACCCCAAATAAATTAATAAGTAAATTACCTGCAAACAATTCGATATTGTTCATTGGTATTATTTATTATACAATAAAGCAATTAATTTAACAATGGTTATTGAATGGGGAAATGGGGAGTAATAATATTGACAAAATAGTAAAAATGGTGTAATATTTAAAAATAATGTGCATCTGTAGCTCAGAAGGATAGAGCAGTGCCCTCCTAAGGCATGTGTCGGGGGTTCGATTCCTCTCA
>JAAYPY010000181.1 GCA_012519555.1 Tissierellia bacterium
CAACTGTCCTTTTCATAAAGAAAAAACACCTTCATTTATAGTTTCTCCCGATAAGCAGATATTTCATTGTTTTGGCTGCGGTGAAAGCGGGGACAGCATAAGTTTTTTGACAAAATACAAGAATTATACTTTTGTTGAAGCAGCTGAGTATTTAGCAAACAGAGCAGGTATTGTATTGGAAGAAATCAACTCATCAAAAATAAAGATCAATAAACAAACAGCAGATGCACTTTATAAAATTAACAGAGATGCTGCTGTATATTTTTATAAAAATTTAAGGAAGGCTCCTCATGTTACAGCATATTTGAATTCAAGGAATATTAAATCAAATGTAATAAAAATGTTTGGAATTGGATATGCTAATGATGAATGGGATAATTTGCTAAATTATCTAAAAAATATAGGTTATAAGATCGAAGATATATTGAAGGCCGGATTAATTATTAAAAACGAAAAAAACAATACATATTATGATCGATTTAGAAACAGAGTAATTTTCCCCATATTTGATATAAAAAAAAGAATAATAGGTTTTGGTGGAAGGGTTTTAGATGATTCATTGCCGAAATACCTAAATTCTCCGGAAAGTCTTATCTTTAATAAGGGATATAATTTATACGGACTAAATATAGCAAAAGAAAATGTAAGGAACAAGAGCTTTATTTTGGTTGAAGGCTACATGGATGTAATCAAAATGCATGTTCACGGTTATAACACGGCAGTTGCAGCCTTAGGTACTTCATTTACGGAAAACCAAGTAAAACTGTTGAAAAGGTACTCTAAAAACTATTATATAGCATTTGATTCTGACGATGCAGGACAAAAGGCTTCTTTAAAAGCAATTAACCTGCTAAAAAAGAACAACTTGAATGCTAAAATTGTAATAATGAAAGATGCAAAGGATCCGGATGAATATTTAAACAAATATGGAAGGGCAAGTTTCGACAAATTAATTGAAAATTCATTAGATTATTATAACTTTTTAGAATTTCATTTTAGAGAAATACTTGAAAATTCTAACAAAGTTGAATATATAAACAAAATTTTTGACAATATAGTAAATGTAAACAGCGAAATAGAAAGAGAATTAATTTTTGACAAATTATCAAGAAAAGTAGGTGTTTCGAAAGAGTCTATAATTAAAGAGTACAATAAGAGAAGAACTAAACAAGAAACTTTGATTAAGACTGCAAAACCTGTGGTTAAACCTCAGGTTAAAAAAATTACTACATGCCACGAAGAAGAGCTAATTAAACTGATACTTTTAAACAATGATTTTGCACTCAAGCTAAATGAGATAGTTAACGAAGAGACCTTTAAGGACTTAAAGTACTATAAAATATTGAAGGAGCTGTATGAATGCAGAATTAACGATATGAGTATTGACAGTGGAAGCTTAAAAAATATTATTAAGGGCAGCATGGATGTAAATTTGCAGATTGACAATGTTGATTATGATAATTTAGAGGCTTTATTCAAAGATTGTATGGAAAGACTTAAATTGAAATATTATGAAGAAAAGAGAAATATATTGAAAAACAGTTTAAAACAATCTGACAATCCTTTAAAAAGCAAGGAAGAGATTATGAATGAAATTTATAGCCTCGCTAAAAAAATTAAATCAACTAAGGAGGAGGTCAACTGACAATGGGTGAAAATAAAAACATATCTGTGGTATCAGAAGAAGAGTATGCAAAAAATGCTGAAATGTTACAAAAAATAGACTCCGTAAAAAATAAATTAATTGAAAAAGGCAAGAGAAACGGTTTTATAACATATAAAGAAGTTCTTAGATCATTTGAAAAACTTGATATCAATCCGGAATTTATAGATGATTTTTATAAGCAGGCTGAAGACAATGATCTTGAAATATTAGGATTTCAAGATGATATGATACCTGAAAAGGTTGATGAAGAAGATGAAATTGATGCAAAAGAAGATGCGGATTTTTTTGTAAGCCAGACGGATGATGACATCCTAAAGGGTGTAAATATAGATGACCCCGTAAGAATGTATCTTAAAGAAATAGGAAAAGTTTCTTTATTGTCTGCAAACGAAGAAGTTGAATTAGCCAAAAGAATGGAAGCCGGAGACGAAGAAGCTAAGAAACAATTAGCAGAAGCAAATTTAAGATTGGTAGTGAGCATTGCAAAAAGATATGTTGGAAGAGGCATGCTTTTTCTTGATTTAATTCAAGAAGGCAATCTTGGACTTATAAAAGCAGTGGAAAAATTCGATTATACAAAAGGTTTTAAATTCAGCACATATGCAACTTGGTGGATACGTCAGGCAATAACAAGAGCAATTGCAGACCAGGCAAGGACTATAAGAATACCGGTACATATGGTTGAAACCATAAATAAATTAATCAGAATCAAGAGACAGCTTTTACAGGAATTGGGAAGAGACCCTACACCTGAAGAAATTGCATTGGAAATGGAAATGGACCCTGACAAGGTAAGAGAAATTCTTAAAATTGCACAGGAGCCGGTATCATTGGAAACTCCTATCGGAGAAGAAGAAGACAGTCATTTGGGCGACTTTATTCCTGACGATGAAGTTCAAGCGCCTTCAGACGTTGCAACCTTTACTCTTCTCAGAGAGCAGTTGTCAAATGTTCTGCATACCTTAACAGACAGGGAGCAAAAAGTACTCCGTCTTCGTTTCGGTTTAGACGACGGGAGAGCGAGAACTCTTGAAGAGGTTGGTAAAGAGTTTGATGTAACAAGAGAGAGAATACGTCAAATAGAAGCTAAAGCCCTAAGAAAGCTGAGACATCCAAGCAGAAGCAAGAAATTGAAAGATTATTTGGAATAGAAAGATACTGTTCACGGTGAAAAAGTCATAAAAATACACACTCACGGTTTCGGATACGAATAATTCTATTAGTTCATTCCGACTAAAAAACCTACAGCTTGCAAACTCGCCAAGGCTCAAACAGTGCAAGCTGTTTAACGAATTTTCAGCCGAAATTCGCTAAGAATTAAATCGTATCCTGCAAATGTTCGCTTTGTATTTTTATGACTTTCCAAGTAACTGTGAATATTAACAATAGAAATGGAATGGTTGCATTCCATTTCTATTTATAAGGGGAGAATATGAACAGATTAGAGTGTATTGTGTCCATGGTTGATAAGTGCAGCACTGCTGCCGATATAGGCACAGACCACGGCTATGTGGCAGAGATGCTTTTAAAAGAAGGAAAATGCGATAAAGTTATTGCAACGGACTTAAACAAAGGTCCATTAAGCAGAGCCATGGAGCATTTATATAAAGTTAATCTAAGAGAAAGATGTGATTTCAGACTTGGCAGCGGGCTCACGGTATTAAAAGAAGGGGAAGCAGATGCAATTATTATTGCAGGAATGGGCGGTGATCTGATTTCTGATATACTTGAAGCTTCAAAAAACATAGCATTAAATACCGACCAGCTTATATTGCAGCCTATGACTGCAGCGGAAAGCTTAAGGCGATACCTTGCGGAAAACGGTTTTGAAATAAGAGATGAGAAGATAGTAAAGGAATACCATCATTTTTATTTTATAATAAAAGCAAATAAGGGCTTTATCAAATATGAAGACACCATTTATTACGAAATAAGCAAAAGCCTAATAGAAAAAAACGACCCAATAATGATTGAATATATAAATAAAGTGCTGAATACAAACAAAAAAATAATAGGCAGTCTTGAAAAAACAAACAATGTGGAATATAATGTAAAAATAGATAGCTTAAGAGAGAAAAACAAAAAAATAAAGGAATTAATAAAATGAATCTATCATCTATAATTAATTTATTAAATGATGAAGTAAAATTAAAGGAGCATGAATCCTGGGATAACAGCGGATTGCAGATTGGAACAATGAAAGGCGACATAAATAAGATTATGTTAACCATGGACATAAGCAAGGAAGCAGCTGAACATGCTATTCAAGAGAAGGTTGAGTTAATAATTACTCATCATCCGTTTTTTTTCACTGGTATTAAAAAAATTGATTTTGATACCTACGATGGTGAAATAATAAAAATTTTAATCAAAGAAAATATTAATCTTTACAGCATGCACACAAGTTATGACATGGCTGATAAGGGAGTTACATATAACTTGGCGCAAAAGTTGAACATATTGAATTATCAGGTTCTCCATCCTGTTAATATAGATAAAAGCGGTTACGGCGGTATAGGAGAAATTGCTCCCACAAATATTATCAGGTATGCGGAATTTGTAAAAAATGCCCTTGGAGCAGAGTGTGTAAGATTGTTCTGTAAGGGTGAAAAAACTGTAAGAAAGGTTGCCTTTTGCGGGGGCAGCGGCAGTGACTTCATAGAAGATGCAATAAGGCAAAATGCTGATATTTATATAACGGGAGATATTAAATACCACCAGGCCCAGGAAGCATTAAAGAATAATTTATGTATTATTGATGCAGGTCATTACTATACGGAAGTACATTCATTGAATTTAATAAAAGAGACACTTAGAAAAACCGGATTGGAAATAATAAGCTTTAATAAAAATATGACAGAAGAAAAAATAATTTAGAGGTTCTTATGGATAAAAGTTTTGAATACATGAGGGTTGCTTCGGCAGTACCATCATTAAAAGTTGCAGATCCAAATTACAATACTAAAGAAATTATTAAAATTTCTTTAAAGGCTTCAGAGCAAGGAGTCAGAGTCTTAGTATTTCCCGAACTCTGCATGACAGGATATACCTGCCAGGATTTATTTAATCAGAAAACATTGATAAATGAATGCCAAGAAGCATTAAAGCTCTTAATGGAAGAAACAAAGTATTTAAATATGCTTATAGCTGTGGGAATGCCTGTAATAGCGGATGCTCAGCTTTTTAACTGCGCCGTAATATTGAAGGAAGGGAAAATACTTGGTCTTATTCCAAAAACATATTTGCCCAACTATAAAGAATTTTATGAAATAAGATGGTTTGCGCCGGCAGATAAAAGGATATCGGAAGTTATAACACTCTGTGAGCAGGAAGTGCCCTTCAATGAAAACCTCTTGTTTAAGGATGACATATCTTCGCTTTGTCTAGGTGTGGAAATCTGTGAAGATTTATGGGCAGTTATTCCTCCAAGCTCTTACCATTCGATACATGGCGCCAATTTGATTCTTAATCTATCAGCAAGCAATGATTTAGTGGGCAAGGCTGATTACCGCAGAGAATTAGTTAAGCTCCAATCCTCCAAATGCATATCATCATATGTATATTCCTGTGCAGGTGAAGAAGAAAGCACCACAGATTTAGTATATTCCGGACATTGCATAATTGCAGAAAACGGTATTCTATTAGAGGAAGATAAGATATGCGACGGTTTTATTTATTCGGATATTGATTTAGAACAAATAAATAACGGAAGAGTCAGCTGCAACACTTTTATGACTAATATTGAAAAAAGAGACTATAAATATGTAAATTTTAATTTAGGTTGCAGCGAGAATTTGAAACTTAAAAGATTTGTTGACCCCAGGCCCTTTGTACCTTCAAACCCGGAAGTAAGGGACAGACGAGTCAGTGACATATTAAACATACAAGCAACAGGATTATCTCAGCGAATGAAAAAAATTAATTCAAAAAAAGCCCTTATAGGCATATCGGGAGGTTTAGACAGCACATTAGCATTAATTGTAATTGTTGAAGCATTTATGAAATTAAAATTACCCCTTATAAATATTATAGCTGTTATAATGCCGGGATTTGGAACTTCCGAAAGAACTTATAAGAATGCACATACAATTATCAGTAAATTGGGTGTCAGTTTGCGGGAAATATCCATAAAGGATGCATGTATTCAACATTTTAAAGATATAGATCATGATATAAATAATCATGACGTTACATATGAAAATACCCAAGCAAGAGAAAGAACACAAATATTAATGGACTTAGCCAATCAAGAAGGGGGACTTGTGGTAGGAACAGGCGATCTATCCGAGCTTGCTTTAGGATGGAGTACATATAACGGTGATCATATGTCAATGTACGGTGTGAATTCAGGAGTTCCCAAAACCTTGATTAAGTATCTGGTAAAATGGTATGCAGACAATAAAACAAGAGGTGAACTGCAAGAAGCCCTTTATGATATCTGCAATACTCCGGTAAGCCCTGAACTTCTTCCGCCGGACAAGGAAGGAAATATCCGTCAGTTTACGGAAAATTCGGTAGGCTCTTATGACCTGAACGATTTTTTTCTGTTCAATATGATTCGTAATGGCTTTGGACCGGAAAAAATATATTTTTTGGCAAAAATAGCTTTTAAAGAAGAGTACGACCAGGAAGTTATTCTTGAAACATTAAAAAAATTCTACAAAAGATTTTTTACTCAGCAATTTAAGCGCTCCTGCATGCCCGATGGGGTTAAGGTAGGCTCCGTATCCTTATCACCGAGAGGAGATTGGAAAATGCCAAGCGATGCATCATATGAATTATGGATGAAAATATGCGAAAACATCAAAAAATAATATTCTTGGATAAAACTGCATTTGACATCAAATTATAAATATTATAAAATAACAAAGAGTAAATTATACAATCGCATGCATAGCATGAGGAAAGTCCGAGCTCCATAGAGCAGGGTGCCGGGTAATCCCCGGTGAGGGTGACCTTAAGGATAGTGCAACAGAAAGATACCGCCCCGCACTCAATCTGTAAGAGATTCAGTTTATTATTTAAGATATGTAAATTATAAATTAATAGTATAGAGTCTTTTACAGATTGAGTGCGGGGTAAGGATGGAAAGGTGAGGTAAGAGCTCACCGGCAATCAGGCGACTGATTGGCCATGTAAACCCCACCCGGAGCAAGACCAAGAAAGGACCTTGGAGTGGCTGCTCGTCACGGTCCAAATGGTAGGTCGCTTGAGTTTGTCGGTAACGGCAAGCCTAGACAGATGATTGTTTAATACAGAACTCGGCTTATGTATTTACTCACCAAGAAGTGAATGGGGACATACCTCTTACTATAGGGATAACCTTTGTGGGAAGAGGAATGTCCCCATATTTTTATCATAATTTGTAACAATATCATCCTTAATGAATAAAATAAGTACAGGCAAACAAAAAAGGGATGATGATATGTTTTGTAGAATAGTGCCATGGTTTTTACTTGGTGTCGGTTTCGGAAAATGCAGCGAAAGACGTGATATCTTAGGAGCTAGGGGAAGATTTGATCCATGCTGCAGAAGAAGAAGATAATGAACAGGGATATTCCTTGGAGGTATTAGTCACAAAGGGTGCACTTCAAGGTGTGTCCCTTTTTTTACAGGTTTATTATATTATTGTCGGTTTTTCGGCTGCAACAAATCTTTTTGCAATTAAAGCAATGGTTATTAATATTATAGAAGCCGCAAGTATCCAAATTGCAGGTATGGAAATAAATCTTATTAAAATACTGTACAATAATGAACCGGATAGGCCTCCGATCTGTATTGTAAATGATTTTACAGACAAAACTGAAGCTCTTATTTCGTTGGGGGTTTCAGAATTAAGTATTACATCTTCCGGAATTGTAGCCATGCCAAACATCAAATAAATTGAGGCGTAATAGGCAATAAACAAGGGAACATTTGTCTGCAATGCAGTAAGTATCATTAGCAGAGCAAGTAAACCTCTCATAGTCAGGTACATTTTTCTTAAGTTAAATTTATATTTAGTTATGGTTTTGTTTGAAAGAATACTTCCTACCATAGCTGCACCTAAATATAAAAATGCCATCAATCCTAAGAGACCTGTGGAGCCTTTATCTGGCAATAGAGTTATAAAGTAAGGCTGCCAATAAGTTTCCAATGCGCTTAGAAAGAATCCTGTTGAAAAAACAGAAAGAAAAATAAAAAGTATGGTAGTGTTTTTGCAAACAAAACCATAGCTGTTTTTAACATGTTTTTTAATGGAAATATGATTTTTTCCATCTTTTTGTTTTTTTTCCGAAATAAAAAGAACCGATATAGCTATAACTGCAATTGTTAAAACAATTCTTACAATAATATTTAAATCATATCTTCCTATGGAGGGAAGAAGTTTATTTGATATTTCGTGGAAGAATCCCCCCGATAGAGCACCGGCTGAAAGTCCCAATGCATCTAAAACCGATAGCCTGGTTGTTATATTATGTAGTTTGTCCTTACCGAAATTATCTATGTAGTAGTCAATGAAAAGTGCATCAAAAGAGCCGGAGCCAAGAGCTCTCCCAAAGCCGTAAAGTATCATTACAATACACAATGAAATAAGACCTTTACTTATTAATAATAATAAAAAACTTATTGTAAATGCTGCTAAGGATAAAAGGAAGGTTTTTTTTCGACCGAAAACATCTGCCGTTATCCCGGAAGGCAGTTCAAGCAATATAACCGACAGGGCATACAAGCCTAAAATAATTGATAAGTTACTTAAGGAGGCACCTTTATCAATTAAAGCTAAACTTAGTATCGGGGTTAACAGGCCGGTCAAATATGAGTTAAGAAACATTATTAAAGAATAGATTCGGAACTTCAAATTTCTACCTCCAAAGG
This sequence comes from Tissierellia bacterium, assembly GCA_012519555.1. Classification (GTDB taxonomy): domain Bacteria; phylum Bacillota; class Clostridia; order Tissierellales; family Sedimentibacteraceae; genus Sedimentibacter. Next base: position 8,525 of record JAAYPY010000181.1, read on the forward strand.
TAACTATTGCAAGGGTAGACTAATTATAATAGAAAAGAGTATTGGAGTCAAGCGCAAGATTGTATAATGATAGTGTCAATTAATTGTCGTGAATTGCAAAAGTAACTTCCAGAGTAGAGTGGCGAGACTGGAACTTACCTACGCAACAAATTCCAGAACAATATTGCAAAACTAAGTTCCAGAGTTCATAATCAAATTGTACCGCCGCGGAGG
>JAAYPY010000182.1 GCA_012519555.1 Tissierellia bacterium
CTGAGATGGACTTCGATAAATGTGTTGCTTGCGGCATGTGCATAGCAGCATGTCCCGGTTTGGCAATTTATATAAAGGATTACACATACAGCGACACAAAAGCACTATTGTCTTTTCCCTATGAATATTATCCCCTCCCTAAAATAAATGATATAGTTGAGGCAGTAGATAGATACGGTAACAGTTTATGTGTGGCTAAAGTAATCAGGGTTCGCAATCCGAAATCCAACGACCATACAGCAATTATAACCATTGAATATCCCAAGGAATATTTTGAGGAAGCTGTTAATATCAAGAGAATAAAATAAGATTCAGATAAAAAAGTGCGGCATTAAAACTTTGATGCCGCACTTTTTTTAATATATAAGTGCGCATTTTTAAAACATATGTTTTCAAAACATTGACATTTATTTCTTCTTATGATATTGTTAGAAAGTTAAAATTAATTTGGAGGAAAAAATGTTAAAGGTAGCTAAATTCGGAGGTACTTCCTTAGCTGATGCAAAGCAGTTCAAAAAAGTACATGACATATTATGCAATGATGAAGAAAGAAGATACGTGGTAGTTTCGGCTCCCGGCAAGAGATTTAAGGATGACAACAAGATTACTGATTTATTGTATCTTACATATGCACACATAAAATACTCAGTACCCTACGGCTCTATATTGAAAGTAATTGAAGACAGGTTTAATCAAATCAAGAATGAGTTAAATATAAACACGGATTTGGAAGGCGAGTTTAAAACCATAAGAGAAAATTTGGACAAGAAATGTGAAGAAGACTATATTGTAAGCAGGGGAGAATATTTATGTGCATTATTGATGAGCGACTATTTAAACTGTGATTTTGTTGATGCCAAGGATGTTATTTTTTTTAATTACGATGATACAATAAACAAGGAAAAAACTCATAAGAAACTGTCAGAACTATTGGCTAATAGCAATAAAGCAATAATACCCGGTTTTTACGGCTCATATCCTGACGGAAGCATAAAGACATTCTCAAGGGGAGGCTCAGATATAACAGGAGCAATTGTGTCTAACGTAATGGGAGCTGATATATATGAAAACTGGACAGATGTATCGGGATTTTTAACAGCAGACCCCAAGATTGTAGAAAATCCCAAACAGATAAAGCATATAACATACCGAGAATTAAGAGAATTGTCGTATATGGGAGCATCGGTTCTCCATGAAGAAGCCGTTTTTCCCGTGAGGCAAGCAGGCATTCCCATTAATATTAAAAATACAAATGAACCTGAAAACCCCGGAACTCTCATAATCAGAGATGATCAGGCAGGAGAAGATTATGCCGACGGTGATATTATCACCGGAATAGCAGGAAAGAAGGATTTTTCATTTTTCCATATTCACAAAGAGCATATGGCAAATGAAGTAGGTATCATAAAAAAGGCATTGGAAGTATTTGAAGAAAGAGGTATAAGCATTGACCACATACCTTCCGGTATCGACAGCTTCACAATAGTACTTCCTTCAAACTCCGTTGAAAAAGTCAGCCATCAAATAGTTGAAGAATTAAAAGAAAAGTGCAAAACCGAAAATGTACAAGTTTATAGACACATAAGCCTTATAACCACAGTCGGAATCAAAATGGCATATCGGCCGGGTGTTTCAGCTAAACTGTTTACAGCTTTAGGGTCCAAAAATATTAATATTCGTATGATTGACCAAGGCTCAAGCGAAATAAACATCATTGTGGCAGTTGAAGACAAAGACTTTGAAGAAGCAATACGAGCAATATATGATGCATTCATAAAATAGAGAGGGTAAATGAGGGGACATTCCTCTATTGATACTATCGCAATAGAGGTGTGTCCCCTTTCCTATTTCGGGTATGTCATAATACCTTATCAGACTATTTTATGTATCCGCCCAACATTGTTTTTATGTCATTTACCGTAATGTAAGCTTCAGGATTATGCTCTTTAATCAATTTAACAGCTTCAGGAATTTTCTTTCTTTTCAGCTGAATAAATAAGAGATTCTTAATACTTTCGTTTTTACCCTTTCCTTCGATTATTGTAACACCATATCCTTGCTCCCTTAAAGCATCTGCAAGAAATACCCCGTCCTTTTGGTCTACCACTACTTGAATTGAAGCTAATCCAACTGCGATTTTTGATTCTATCATGACTCCCAAATAGTTACCCAAAGAAAATGCCGCTGCGTAAATAAATACCTTTATGGGGTCTTCCGTAATATTATTTAAAACAGAGCTTACAACCACAAGCCAAATTAGTACTTCTACAAATCCTAAAGCTGCACCCTTTATTCCTTCGCCTTTGTTAACATAAACAATTCTGAGGGTTGCAATTGATACTTCGATAATCTTAGCAAAAAAAATTATAAGATACAGTAAAGGGCCCTGTAAATTCATTAAAAAATCCATATGTCACCTCTAATTATTAATAAGCTAATTCTACTAACTTTATGATTAATTTGCAATAGCTGTAAAAAATATTTTTATTCTATAAGATACTGCTTTTGCCCACAAAATCGAATAAATAACATCTGTTATTTTTCAATATAATAATGTATAATAAAATTTAATAATATTATAAAGGAAAGCAAAGATGAGATTAAGATATGTACCGGGACAGTACCAATATTTGAAAAAGTGCGAAAAAACAATTACCGATCCTGAAAAATTAGGATATAAATTAAATAAAGTATTTGACAACAAGGCTCCAATACATGTGGAATTGGGTTGCGGCAAAGGAAAGTTCCTTAGAGAAAATGCTATTAAAAATCCGGATATAAACTATTTTGGATTTGAGAAAAGTGTAAAAGTTGCATATAGATGCGCAAAATCAACTTTTGAAAATGACCCTCCAAATTACTACATTGTTTATTCAAACGGAGATATATTGAAGGAAGTATTTGAGGAAGGTTCAATAGACAGAATTTATCTTAACTTTTCAGACCCATGGCCCAAACCCTCTCATTACAAAAGACGACTGACACACAAGAACTTCTTGGATATATATAAGGCTGTCCTTGTCGAAAACGGTGAAATCCACATGAAAACGGACAACAATGATTTATTTGACTACTCCATTGAACAGCTAAAAGCAGACGGCTGGGAATTTGTAATGATAACAAGAGATTTGCACAAGAGCATCTACAATGAAGGCAATATTATGACCGAGTATGAAGAAAGATTTGTAAACGAAGGCAAAAAAATAAATAAACTCATAGTGAGAAAGAAAAATGATTAACATAAAATATATTATGTTATATTTATTAATAATAAATATAACCTCTTTTACATTATTCTTAGCAGACAAACAAAAATCAAAAAAGAATAAATGGAGAATTAAAGAAAGCACTCTTCATACGGTAAGCTTCATGGGAGGAGCAATAGGGAGCATTGCAGCAATGATATTATTCCATCATAAAACCAAGAAGACAAAATTCATCATAATTACAATTATAGCATTGATTATTAATGCTATAATGGCTTATGAACTCTTAATCAATATATTTGATGGGGGAATTTCCGTTATTCTAAAATGATAATATACAATGACTGAGCAAAGCTCAGTCATTGTCATTTATTTAAAATCTTGTTTAGATTTCAAAACCGCCATCAACCTTAATAATCTGACCGTCAATAAATGATGAATCATCAGAAGCCAAAAAAAGTGCAACGTTTGCGATATCTTCAGGAAGTCCCACTCTCTTAACCGGTGATTGGTCAATCATATGCTGAACAACAGAGGGTCCCCCAATACTGTCAACCATTGCAGTATGAATAAGTCCCGGTGCAATTCCGTTTACGCGTATTTCAGGTCCTAATTCCCACGCCATTGACTTTGTAAGACCATTCATGGCATGCTTTGATGAAACGTAAGCAGCAAAACCATGATGAGCGCCAAATCCTGCAACTGAAGAAGTGTTTACAATTACACCTTTTCCTTTTTTCTTCATTATGGGCGCAACTAATTGTGTTAAATATAGTGCTGAATTAACGTTTACATTAAACACATTATTCCACTCTTCCATACTTACATCCTGCAAGGGTGACATGCTCAGAGCACCTGCATTATTAAACAATACATCAACAGTTCCATATGTATCAAGAGTAACATCAACTAATTTTTTTACATCTTCAACTTTTGATGTGTCGACAATAACATATATTGCTTCATTGCCTTCACTCTTAATCTGGTCTACAACTGCCTTTGCTCTTTCTTCATTTCTTCCCGTAACTACAACCTTTGCGCCTTCTCTTGCAAATAATACTGCGGTTGCTCTTCCCATTCCCGATGTTGAACCGGTAACGATTGCAAC
>JAAYPY010000003.1 GCA_012519555.1 Tissierellia bacterium
CGCTCCTAAAAGCTGTTCCCTGGAAAAAGAAGATACCACCGCAATGCATTTCATTCCGGCAGCCTTTGCCGCAGCAATTCCATTAACGGCATCTTCTATTACAACACAGCTAATCGGATTTTTGCCCATCGCCTGGGCCGCCTTAAGAAAAATATCAGGTGCGGGTTTTTTATGTTCTACATTCTCGCCGCTTATAATTACTTTGAATAATTCCATTGGTATCTGCGCGGATTTCAAATTAGCGTCTACCTTGATCCTATCCGCGCTGCTCGCTAAAGCCATGGGAATTTCTTTTTCCTTCAGCAGTTTGAGCAAACCGTGAACTCCATCAAACACTTTTATCCTGTCTTTAACAATTTCGAGGTAAATTTCATATACTCGGCGTTTCATTTCGGGTTTATAGGCAAGTCCGTATTTTTCTGCAACACCGCCGATGAACCTGTCTTCCCCGGCACCGACGAAAGGTTTGAAATCATCAGGGACAGCCGTAACGCCATATTCTTTCAAACCCAAAATGGCAGCTTCACAAATTACCGGTTCGGTATCCACGAGCACTCCGTCCATATCAAAAATAACAGCCAGCATATATAAGTTTCCTTTCTAATTAGGTAAGATAAAGCCAGATTCTACATTATAATCATTTTAAAAAAACGAAAGAACTATTGTTTTATTTATAGCCATTCCGTTAATTAAAAAACAAAATAAGTATAGCATGATGGAAGATAAAAGACAAACACACTATCTCATTTGAATACCAGTGAATTAATAAGAACCAATAGGATTGTTATATTTCTAAAAGATCTGATATTTATTATCCATCAGGGCTATTTTATAATAACAATATAACCAGTTTAAAGATAAAGCCCTGCCCATTTCGCGAGAAATTATAAAATTCGATGTTCTAAACTGTTTGTACTACTGATTTTTTACATTCACACCAAACGAGTCATCATATTGAAAGGGACGAATAGAATGAACTTGTGGCACATAGATACAAAAGGCGGCAAAAAAGGGATTGTACACAACATAGTTAAGTATAGATGGCAGTATGCGATGATATTTCCCGGAGTTGTTTTTCTGTTGCTGTTTAATTATATTCCTATGACGGGACTTCAAATTGCTTTTAAAGATTTTCAGCTGGGGGATACAATATGGAGCAGCAAATGGATTGGTTTTGAAAATTTTTCATTCCTCAATGACGCTGAATTCTGGAAAGTTGTCAGGAATACGATCATTATATCTTCGCTAAAATTTGCAGTAAATTTTATTACTCCCGTTATTCTTGCACTTATGTTTAATGAAGTTACATCTTTAAGATATAAAAGAATAGTACAGACTGTCAGTTATTTACCGCACTTTGTATCCTGGATTGTTGTGGCCTATTTTATTGATTCATTTTTGTCTCCGCGTGATGGTCTTGTAAACCAGATTATAGTTGCTTTTGGTGGAGAGAGTGTTTTTTTTCTGGGAGAAGTTAGCTGGTTCAGACCTATTATCGTGCTTAGTTCAATATGGAAAGAAGTAGGCTGGGGTTCTATTTTATATTTGGCAGCAATATCATCTATTCCTAACGAGATGTATGAAGCTGCATATATAGAGGGAGCTGGGAAAATAGCTCAGCTTAAATATATAACAATTCCGTTCCTGGTACCTACCATGGTACTGATGATAATTTTAAATATTCCAAACTTATTGAATGCAGGGTTTGATCAAATATATCCATTGATGAATGGCGCGAACATGGAGGTTTCTGATGTACTGGATACTTACGTTCTAAGGACGGGACTCCAGCAAGGTTATTTCAGTCCCGCTGCGGCGGTAGGATTTTTGTCTTCAGTCATCAGTTTTATTCTCATAATGTCAATTAACAAACTTGCGAAGGTATTGAACGGTGAAGGATTGTTTTAAATATGTCTATAATACTGAAGTTGAACGGAAATAATGCATGACGGAAGGAGACAGATTGAAGGATGGTTAAGTACAAAACCGGCATTGGAGAAAAGGTATTCAAAGTTTTTAATGTAACCGTACTGTTTCTCTTTGGATTAACAACACTATATCCTTTTATATATATAATTGCCTTATCGCTGAATGAGGGTGTTGATTCTATGAAGGGCGGTATATGGCTTTTTCCAAGGAAATTTACATTATTTAATTATCAGTATGTATTAAGTAATCATTTAATACAAAATGCATATATTATCACAATAGGCAGAACGGTGATTGGAACACTGCTGTCCATATCCGTTACAGCATTGGTGGCATATGGATTGTCATATCGGAATCTTCCTTACAAGCGGGGAATAATGACTTTTATTATTATTCCCATGGTATTCAACGGAGGATTAATACCCTATTATTTACAGCTTCGTGCCCTTGGCTTACTCAACAAGTTTTGGGTCTATATTTTCCCGTTCTCTTTTTCCATATTTAATATGTTTGTTATGCGTAAGTTTTTTATGGATATTCCGGAAAGCTTAAATGAGTCTGCTTTTATTGACGGCGCAACTTATTTGCAGACCCTCTATAAGATCGTACTTCCTCTTTCTAAGCCAATGCTTGCGGCATTAAGCTTATTTACTGCTGTTAATCAATGGAATGATTGGTTTTCGGGCGCATTTTATGTTAGTGATTTGAAATTGATCCCGGTGCAGACATATCTTCAGAAAATTCTGTCTGCGGACAGTCTGCAAATGCTTACAGGTGACAACAGGATGGTTGCTGAAGCAGCGGTAAGGCAGGGGCAATATAAGGAAATGACAATTACCGCGGTTAAAATGTCTGTTGTGGTAATAGGAACGCTGCCAATTTTGTGCGTGTATCCTTTTCTCCAGAAATATTTCGTTAAGGGAATGCTGGTGGGCGCGATAAAAGGCTAGATCAAGCTGTTTTGCAGGTTAAGAAGTTTATTGGTTTAAACCATTAACAAATAATATTATGGTAGTGTCAAAAAAGTTATGAAAACAACGAGTTGATATTACAGAAATGTAAGTAATTAGAAAATCGGACATTGACAGCAGAATAGAGTGGAGAAAAAGGGCAAATAATTTAGTGCTTAGAAG
>JAAYPY010000183.1 GCA_012519555.1 Tissierellia bacterium
ACCTATGTCATGAAGCAAAGCTGCACTTTTTATCAAATCAATCTTGCTCTGAGGCAGTCCCACTTGTTTAGCTATTGCTTCAGCATATGCACTGACACGCATGGAGTTTTCGCTTGTGTATGGGTCGTTTGCTTCTATGGCACGTACTAGAACATTTAATGTTTCAAAATAATTCTTACGCATGTCCAAATAAAGCTTAAATGTATATCTTGCAAGTAGAAGGGGTATAAAAAACAACAGCAATCCACCTAATTCATAGCTATAATATGCAAATGCCAAGACTATACCTAAAAGACCAACTAATATTACATTTATCAACATAGAATAGAAATTGGTTTTCCATATATATAATAATTTTTCATTTAATAATAAAGACATTAGCATTGACATAAAAAATGTATTTAATAATATATATACTAATAATGCAGTAGCAGCTGCTATAGGGTTAAAAAATATAAGAATGAAATTAATAAACCTATCTATTACTGTATATACAATACCTGCTAGGCCAAAACTTATAATATACTGACTTACATTAAAAACTGTTTTATGAATGGGATTATTAAATATATGTACTCTGCCTTTTCCATCCATATAAGGACATCTTAACATCATTCCTATAGCTGAAATTATTGATACTGTTAATGGGTTGGTCAATAGTATGGCAGAGAAGGTGAGTGCAAAACTGACTGATACGGCACCTATTTTTGGTAGTAGTATCCAGAATGTTTCAGCTATAGCTGTTAATATTGAAAAAACAATAAGCAAAATATAATCGCTTATTGAGTAGTTGTTAAATAAATAAATCATTAGCAATATTGCATTAAGCGCAAGAAAAAATATATATGTATAAAGTTTAATGGTATTTTCTTTTTTTTGCATATTGTTAATCATTTTTCACCCTTTATATGAAGGGCTGACCTCCTTAATTACTCTTAAGCCCAACTAAATCCAGCGCCGGCTGCTAATACCATTGCTACTATTGTTGCTATTAAAGGCATTAATTTTTTCATTTGAACCCCTCCTCAGATTTCTCTGCTCGGTTCGCTAGTAGAACAGGAAGGTTTCGCTACGCTATTTTTTTAAAAATTTGTTAATAAGTCAGCCCAATCAATCTTTTATCAATAAACAGATTTTTCTGTTAATTGCATTTAATGTTGCTTTTATTACTGCATCAATCTTATTGTTTTCAATAATTGAAGCTCCAATTAAAATATTTTCTTTACCGTTACAAATTTCATTAACTGCAATTATTACAATTTCTTCACCGATAATTCTTGAATATTGTATATCTTCGACAATAAAACAATCAATATCAACAGCTTGTCTGATTGCATCCAACACTGATCTTGCTGCCACTAACAAGGATTGTTTTTCTGATTTAACACCTTCTGCTTCTCCGAAAAATTCTTTGCCTTCCCAGGTAAACTTTGTTTTTATACTAATCCTGTCAGAAGTTGTTTCGTTTGTATATCCTTCGTATAAAAGCCTAAAATCAGAGTTGAAGGATAGATTTTTGTCAATTTGTGCTACACTGATAATTTTATAATCAACATCAATATTAAACTTAGAAAGCAGTGCTGTACGTATATCTCTGGCTATTTGTTTGGAATGCCTGCTGTTATCTGATAGTACATGTATTTCACAAATTTCATTGTTTGAATCGACTATGACTTTAGACGATATTACAGACTTGATATTTGTTAAAAAGTACTCTACTTCTTCGAAATTCATATTTATCCTCCAAGTATTGTTAATTAATTATAGTACAGTACTATTAAAATTTCAACATTTAATAAATCAAATATAAAAAAAATCTCATTATTTTTAATAATATTACAAAAAAATACACCCTTTTGGGTTTTAGGAAAGGAAAAGAATCAATTACCTTACCTAAAAAAGAGTGTTTCTTCGTTACAGTTCATTAAAATATTTAAGTAAACCTGTATAAATAGCCCATGCCGTTTTTTCTTGATAATCATCCGATATAAGTTTTCTTTCTTCATCCTTGTTCGACAAAAATCCACATTCGATTAAAATAACAGGAACTTTTGTATCGTCCATAATTTTTATGCCTTTTTTAATTTGGGGCACTCGGGAATTGTTTTTATCAAGTATATTCTTCATGCTGTCCTGTATTGCATCTGCAGCTAACTTTGTTGTTATTTCATTGCTTTTTTGATAAAAAACATGAGCTCCGAAATATTGTTTTTGAGGGAAAGAATTCAAATGTATTGATATTACTAAATCCGCATCGGAGCTATTTATTAATTCAACTCTGTTTTTTAAGTCTTCATTTTTTTTAGCTCTTATTGTGCCTGAAAGCTCCGTGTATAGTCCCTTATCATCATACCTTGTCATTTCAACTTCGAATCCGCTTCCTTCCAAAAAACTCATAAGCTTTTTGGAGATGTCTAAATTGATGGGGGCTTCTGCAATTTTCATATCACCGCTGGCTCCTTGGTCTACCCCGCCATGCCCCGGGTCTATCAGGATTTTAATTTTTTCTATCTTCTTATCACCTGCTGCGTCAATGGTTTCTGCAGTTTTACTTATGTTTAGAAAAATACTAATTAGCATAATAATAATAATTGCTCCAGCAAATATTATATTGAGTCTTTTTAATATATTCTCCATACAACCTCCCATAAGAGTCCTTTAATTAAATTTATGAGAGGCAAAAATTTATATTACAATATTTGCATTAGACTAATATATCATTTATATCTGTTATAAATCCGGTCTTTGAAACTACAATAACCTTGTCGTGCTCTTTTATTATATCATTTCCACTCGGAATAACAATTTTTTTATTTCGTACAATTGCAGCTATTAAAACATCCTCTTTTAGGTTTAAATCCTGCAACTTAATATCTGTTACATCAGAAGTATCCTTAACAGTGAATTCGACAATTTCTGCTTTATTGTCAAGTATTCTGTATAGCTTTTCAACAGCTGTCCCGTGTGTATTCTCTAATGCCCTGATAAATCTTAAGATGTTGTTGGCTGTAATAAACTTAGGGCTTATTATGCTGTCCAATCCTAATTTTTTTACTATGGGGAAATAATTTTGTCTGTTTATTTTCAAAATTACCTTAGGTACACCGCATTGATGAGCATACAAGGAGCTTATTAGATTCTCTTCATCTCTGTCAGTTAATGCTACAATTGCATCAGCAGATTCGATGTTTTCACTGTCCAAAACTTCCTGATCAGTGCCGTCTCCGTGGATTATTAATGTTTCTGTGAGCACATCATTCAGAAGTAAGCATCTTTCCTTGTCAATTTCGATTATTTTAACATTTAAATCCATTTCTTCTAAAAGCCAAGTTAAATATATTGATGTCCTGCTTCCGCCTATTATTGTTACATTTTTAGCCTTATGTGATATTCTGCCTAAATATTTAAAAAATCTTGAAATGCTGCTTCTTTCACCGATTACTTGTATAATGTCATTTGGCAGAAATACAAAATTTCCTTTTGGAATAAAAACCTCTTCATCTCTCATCACTGTACAAAACAATACCTTTGAAGGCAAATGTTTGTTTAGCTCCATAAGCTTAATATTGATTATGGGGTCGGTTTCCAATACCCTGAATTCAACCAATTCAATCAAGTTATTGGCAAATGTTTCAACATCAGCAGCAGAAGGAAACTGAATCATTTGAGCTATTTCTGCGGCTGCTTCCATTTCCGGATTAATTACCATATCTAATTCAAGTTCTTCCCTTAACATTTTATATTCATTAGAATAATCTGTGTTTCTAACTCTGGCAACAGTATGCTTTGCTCCTAATTTTTTACCGATGACGCAGCAAATCATATTTAATTCATCGCTGTCGGTGACAGCCAATAATATATCAGTTTCATTTATGTCTGCACTTTTTAATATCTCTGCACTTGCACCATTACCCTTGATACACATAATATCAACTGTTTCATCTGCATGTGCCAATACTTCTGCATCATTGTCTACCAATGTAATATCGTGTTCTTCGGTTGCTAATTGTTGAGCCAATGTATAACCAACTTTTCCCCCGCCTACAATTATTATTTTCATTTTACTCCTCCATATTTAAAAAAGGATAACCAAATTATCGGCTATCCACCCTGATAGTAAACTCTCACATAAGAACATCATATCCAAAAGGACTTAGATGACTTACTCCGCAAATACTGTTTTCACAAGTATTGCTTTGACCGCAAGAAATATTTTTCTTAAGTCTATTATATGTTTTATTGAAAAAATGTCAAATATTATTAGTTTTAAAGATTTAACAATTGATAGTTTTTTACTTATGGTGCTAATACTGCTATCATGGTGTCGGAAAACCAACGTTATGATGGAAAATTGACACAATGGTTTTTCTATAATATAATAAAACATTGAAATTTTAAAGTTATCTTTCTTAGTTAATTTTCAGCACTTGGCATGACTCTTGCTTGTTATATGGTTTAAGAATAATCTGTGGACTTAAAGGAGGATTTTATGAGGATTAAAGAACATCCCATACTTAAATTTAATAAAAAAAATAAAATTAAGTTCGTTTTTAACGGACAGGAAATGGAAGGATATGAAGGAGAAACAATTGCTGCTGCATTACATGCATCGGGTGTAAAGGTTTTAGGGAAAAGTTTGTTTTTGCACAGACCAAGAGGCTTTTATTGCGCAATAGGCAATTGCTCGTCTTGTTTAATGACAGTGGATGGTGTTGCAAATGTAAAAACCTGTGTAACTGATTTGAAGGAAGGAATGATAGTAGAAACACAGGATGGTAAGGGAGTGATAGTATGAAACAGGCAGAGATTGTTGTTATTGGCGGAGGTCCGGCAGGTCTTTGTGCTGCCCTAAGTGCAGTACAAAGTGGTGCAAAGGTAATGATTATTGATAAAAATAAAAATTTAGGCGGTCAGCTTATAAAACAAACACATATGTTTTTTGGCTCAGAAAAACAATATGCATCAATCAGGGGAATCGACATACCTGAAATATTGATAAAGGAACTTTTTAAATATAAGGAAAACATTGAAATTAAAACCGACTCAACAGCAGTGGGCTTGTATGAAGATGGAATAATAACCGTTTTGGAAAAAGAAGATAATTATTATAAGATTGAGCCTAAAGCTGTGATTGTTGCTACAGGAGCCTATGAGAAATTCTTAAGTTTTCCCAATAATGATTTGCCGGGAATCTATGGTGCCGGAGCTGTTCAAACTTTGATGAATGTTCATGGTGTGAAACCGGGAGACAGAGTATTGATGGTAGGAGCAGGCAATATAGGATTGATTGTAAGCTATCAGCTTATGCAGGCGGGAGTGGAAGTAAAGGCAATACTTGATGCGGCACCTAAAATAGGAGGGTATTTGGTTCATGCTTCCAAAATTAGAAGGATGGGTGTGCCCATATTGACTTCACATTCCGTGAAAGAAGCAATAGGAGAAAATTACTTAGAAAAAGCTCTTGTATGTAAGGTTGATGAAAAATTTAAGCCCATAGCAGGCACAGAAGTGACTTTTGATGTTGATGTGATGTGTATATCTGTAGGTCTTACACCATTAAATGAGCTTCTTGCCATGAGAGGCTGTGAAATGAAGTATGTTCCTCAGCTTAGCGGGCTTGTTCCCATAAGAAATGAAAATTATGAAACCACCGTTGAAAACATATTTGTTGCGGGAGATGCTACAGGAGTGGAAGAAGCAAGTGCTGCCATGGTTGAAGGATTTTTGGCAGGATTATGTGCTGCAGCAAAAATAGGATATAAACCGGATGATTTTAATGACCGAAGGAATGACTATATAATTCAATTGAATAATTTACGCTCAGGACCTGCAGGGAAGCATATTTTAGCAGGCCTTGAGCAGATAAGGAGGTAAATATGTTTGAAAAAACAGGAATTCCAAGCAGGGAAATGATAATGGAAAAGTTTCCTTCAATAGATAGAATTAATAAAGGCCCGGTTGCCCTTATTGAGTGTTATAAAGAAATACCATGCAACCCATGCGAAACTGCGTGCAAATTTAATGCAATAACAATAGGAGAAGATATAAACAACATCCCCAAAAATAACTTTGATAATTGTACAGGCTGTGCCATATGCCTGAGCAAGTGCCCGGGATTGGCAATTATTGTTCTTGACGGTTCAAAATCAAAAGATACTGTTGAAGTTAAAATACCCTATGAGTTTTTACCACTTCCGAAAGAAGGCCAAATTGTTAAAGGCCTAAACAGAGAAGGATGCTATTTAACAGATGTTAAGGTTTTAAAAATATTAAACCCGAAATCTTTTGACCGAACACCTGTAATTACGCTTGAAGTTGACAGGAAGTTTTTATATGAGATAAGAAATATCAAGGTGGAGGTTTAGAATGGATGAAAATACTATAATCTGCAGATGCTCGGATGTTACATTAAAGGAAATAAGGGAATTGATAAGTGAAGGTTATCTAACTTTTGATGAAATAAAAAGAATAACCCGTGCAGGTATGGGACCTTGCCAGGGTAAGACCTGCGGTCAGTTGATAATGAGAGAAATTGCAAATGCAACAGGTCAGAATATTAAGGATGTTAAATTCCAAACCAACAGGCCTCCCGTTGTGGGAGTAAAATTAGGGCTTATTGCCAAGGAGGGAAGACATGAAGAATAAAGCGGAAGCTGTAATAATCGGAGGTGGAATATCCGGTTGCTCCATAGCATATAACTTGGCAAAAAAGGGACTTAAGGATATAGTTGTCTTGGAGAAAAACTATATTTGCAGCGGTTCCACCGGCAGATGCGGAGCCGGTGTACGAATGCAATGGGGAACAGAAATGAACTGCAAAATTGCAAAAAAGAGTATTGAGTTCTACGAAAAGGCCAATGAAATTCTCCAGTATGAAAGAGATGTAGAATTTAAACAAAAAGGTTATCTTTTAGTTGCAGATACAGACCATGAGGTGGAACAATTTAAGAAGAATATTGAAGTTCAGCATTCATGCGGTATCCCATCAACAATGCTCTCCTTGGAAGAAGCAAAGGAAATTGTGCCATATTTAAATACAGATATATTAAAAGGGGCAGCCTTTTGCGGTAAGGATGGTTTCTTAAACCCCTTTCATACAACAGATGCTTTTTATAGAGCTGCAAAAAGATTAGGAGTAGAATTCTACACTTTTACGGAAGCAAGAGGAATCAAAGTGGAAAAGGGAAGGGTTACCGGAGTAGAAACGAATAAAGGTTTTATTTCTACGAATATTGTGGTAAATGCCACCAATGGTTACGGCAAAGGTATTTGTGATATGGTGGGTCTTGATGTGCCCATATATTCGGAGAGACATCAAATTCTTGTAACAGAGCCGGTTGAACCTATGCAGGACCCAATGGTTATGTCATTCGGGCTGAATTTTTATATCCAGCAATCACCCGAAGGCACATTTATAATGGGCAGAGGTGATGAAAAGGAGCCTAAGGATTTAAGAGTTACCTCCTCTTGGCAGTTTATTGAGGAAATGGCAAAAACTATAGATATGGTTTTGCCTCCCATATCACAATTGAGGGTAATCAGGCAATGGGCAGGTCTTTACAATATGACACCTGACAAACAGCCTATTTATGATGAAGCAGAAAATGCAAAAGGATTTTATCTTGCACTCGGATTCAGCGGTCATGGTTTTATGTTTGGTCCTATTACAGGTATTGCAATGTCTGAAATGATATTGAAGGAAAAACCTACAATTGATGTAAGCATGCTTAATTTGAATCGCTTTAAAACAGGAAAACTGCTTTTGGAGCCGTCAGTGGTGTAGTGTTAATATTTACAATTACGGAAAAATAATAAAAATACCGCTCACGGTTTCGTACACGAATAATTCTATGAGCTCATTTCGTCTAAAAATCCTACAACTTGCAAACTCGCTTTACTCAAACAGTGCAAGTTGCTTAACGGATTTTTAGACTGCATTCGCTAAGAATTATAGTCGTGTCCTGCAAATGTTTGCTAACATTTTTATTATTTTTCTTAGTCGATTGTGAATCGTAAAGGTGTAGTTGGTGTAGGTAGTGTTACAACAATTTGCATCACTTGCTTTTTATGTTAAACAGACGTATAATTCAAATAATAAATCATCATGCTGAATTAGGGTGTTTTGAATTAGAATGATAAATTATGGGAGGATGAAAATGAGAAAAGAATATTTAAATAAGTTGGTTAAAATATTACAAAAAGAAAAAATTGATGCAATTTTAATTGCTCCTTCGGAAGAAATGGAATTTATAATGGGGCATAACACTCATCTTTGCGAAAGGTTTCAAGCATTGGTTATAAAAAGTGACGGAAACTATTTTTATATATGTAATTTGCTGACAGCAGATGAAATTCAAAGTGTTTTGGGACCGGAAATAAAGGTTTACGGCTGGTTTGACGGGGATGTATTTACGGATACCGTTAAAAAAGCATTTGAGGAGCAAGGATTAATTGGGAAGACTGTTGCTGTGAATTCTACGGAAAGAGCATTTTTAATTCTTCAGATAATGGAAGCAATGGATGTTAAATTTATTAACGGTAAGCCTGTTTTGGAAGATATGAGAATTATAAAGGATGAAGAAGAGCTTAACAACTTAAGAATGGCTGCCCGTATTACTGATGAGTCATATGAAGAATTGCTCAAGTTTATTAAACCGGGTATTAAGGAAGCTGACATAGCTGAGAAGATGAATGAAATATTCAGGGAAAAGGGAGCTGATGAAGGATTTACAATGGTATGCTCAGGTCCGAACTCATCTTACCCTCACTACAATGACGATCAGAGAGTAATTCAGGAAAAGGACATTATAGTACTTGACTGGGGCTGTAAATACAACAATATGTGCGCCGATATGTCAAGAACCATATTTGTAGGCGGAATAACAGAGGAAGAAAGAAAGGTTTACGAAATTGTAAGAGCCAGCCAGGAAGCCGGGGAAAGGGCAGCTGTAAAAGGTGCTTACATACCTGATGTGGATAAGGCAGCAAGAGAAATAATAGAAAAAGAAGGATACGGGAAGTACTTTTTTACAAGATTAGGACATGGAATAGGGTATTCGGTACATGAGGCTCCGGACATTAAGGCAAGTAATAAAAGGAGTTTAGAAAAAGGCATGGTGTTCAGTATTGAGCCGGGTATTTATTTAGCAGGAAAGTTTGGGATACGTATCGAGAATATTGTTGCTGTTACTGAAGACGGAAATGAAGTTTTAAATAAGGCATCTAAAGAAATAATGATAGTTTAGATAATGGGGGACACTCCTCTAACAAAGGATAGTATTTGCAAGCGAGGAAGGTCCCCGAATTATGTCCCATAAAATTATCTTGTATATTATTCATATATTAATTATAATACTATTATGGGACACACACCAATTTTCAATGATATTTTAGTATAGGCAGGAAGCTGAATTATGACTGATTTAGATAAGCAGCAAAAATTAAGGTATTTCTTTAAGGAATGGGTTTTACCCGTTGCAATAGCTTTAATAATAGTTTTATTTTTAAATAAATTTGTATTCATATTGGTAACAGTACCTACCGGGTCAATGGAAGATACCATTATACCCGGTGACAGATTGTATGTAAATGAACTGTTTGATATAAATGATGCAAAAAGAGGAGACATATTAGTATTCAAGTCTGATGAATTAGAAGATAAAAGATTAGTGAAAAGACTTATCGGATTGCCGGGAGAAACTGTTGAAATTGAAAGAGACGGCACAATCCTTATAGACGGAGAAAGAATCGAAGAGCCCTATGCCATTAACTCCCAAGGAGAAGAAAAAGTATTTATCATACCGGAGGGATACTACTTTTTCTTAGGAGATAACAGACCTATATCCTATGATGCAAGGTATTGGAATGAACCTTATATCAGTAAAGATAAGGTAATAGGCAAGGTTGAATTCAGGTTTTTCCCCCTTAACAGAATAGGAAAAATAGAATGATTTGTAGGAATGACACAGACGTGTATTCATAGCAATGACAAAAATGTTATTCACATTAATGATATTGACGTATATTCATAACAAAGATAATAGATAGATAGGAAATCGACAAGGAGGTTATGATGAGTAAAGTTTTAGAAGGGTTAAAACCGGAAAAGGTGTTTTACTATTTTGAGGAAATATCTAAAATACCTCGTTGTTCCGGAAAAGAAAAGCAGATCTCTGATTATCTGTACAATTTTGCAAAATCAAGAAACTTAGAAGTAGTACAAGATGAGCATTTAAATGTAATCATTAAAAAGCCTGCTTCAAGAGGATATGAAAATGCACCTGTAGTAATGCTTCAAGCACATATGGACATGGTGTGTGAAAAAAATGAAGGTGTCGTGCATGATTTTGACAAGGATCCTATTAAATTAAGAATTGTAGATGGATACATATATGCAAGCGACACAACTCTTGGAGCCGATAATGGTATAGGAGTAGCTATGGCCATGGCCGTACTTGATTCCGAGTTAGAGCATCCTTCTCTTGAGGTGTTAATAACAACAGATGAAGAGAAGGGAATGACCGGAGCAAATAAACTCGATGGAAGTCTGTTTAAAAGTAAATATTTATTGAACTTAGACAGCGAAGAAGAGGGAGTATTTACCGCAGGCTGTGCAGGCGGAAGTGAAGTAGATTTTAAAATACCCGTTAAATTTCAAAACATCTCCGGCAATGCATATAAAATAAGTGTCAAAGGATTGTCCGGAGGCCATTCAGGTACAGACATTCACAAAGAAAAAGGGAATGCAAATAAGATCTTAGGAAGAATTCTATACGATTTTATAAATGATGTTGAACTTTTCAGCATTGAGGGCGGCTCAAAAACAAATGCAATACCAAGAGAAGCAAATGCCATAGTAACAGTAAAGAATTTAGACAAGGTATCTGAAAAGCTGGATAAATGGAATGAAACACTAAAAAATGAATATACATTTACTGAACCTAATATTACTGTGACACTAACTGACTTAAACAAAGAAGTATTTCCTTTGGAAAAAGACATATTCAAAAAAGCAGTTGCTTTAATAAACTTAATTCCTGTTGGTGTATTATCAAAAAGTACGGAGATTGACTTGGTTATAAGCTCCAATAATTTAGGGGTCATAACTAGTGATGACAAATATATAAAACTGTTTAATCACCCAAGAAGCAGCGTGGAAACCTTGCTTACCAAAGATTTTATTCCTGCCATGGAGCAGTTAGCTTCAATATTGGGAATAGAATGTGAAAAGGGGAGTTATTATCCCGGATGGGAATATGCAAAGGAATCTAAAATAAGAGATATATGTATTGAAGTGTATAGAGATATGTTCAAGAAGGAGCCTGTTGTAAGCGCCATACATGCAGGTCTGGAATGCGGCTTATTAATGGATAAAATTCCCGGGCTTGATGCCATATCCATGGGACCGGACGCATATGACGCTCATTCTCCAAATGAACATGTAAGTATAAACTCTGTAGGGAATTTATATAAATTATTATGTGAAATATTAAAGAGAATAAAATAAACCTTATGTTACCAATGATGGCAAGCGGATTAAATGTTTCCATATTGGTAACATATTAGGTTAAATGAATGTAATATAGAAGCTTTTTTAATAAAAATTTTTAATAATATTTGTATGTTTATCCGAAAATTATTATTATATTATGTGTAATAATTTAAAGAATAGCTTAATTGCAACCGTTATCATATATTAACCATCGTTTTCCCGCTATAAAATTACAGATTTGGTATAAAAATAAAAATATTGATATTATAAAAATTACATGATATAATAGTCTGTGTTTTAAATAAAATCAAGATGACTTTAAGGATGTTACAACATTAATTTGTACATTCTTATTATATTCTTGGATTTAATGTAATATTGGAGGTAATAATGGATTCAAAATTAGCTTTATACATTGTTAAGAGGCTGACCTTGGCAGTGATTACTATATTTTTAATAATCACCATTACCTTTTTCGTAATGCATGAAGTGCCCGGAGGTCCCTTCTTGAGCGAAAAAGCACCAAGTCCGGCTGTTACTGCGGCATTGGAAGCAAAATACGGATTGGACAAACCTAAGTCTGAGCAATATGTGACATACCTTAAGGGTATTATGAAAGGTGATTTCGGCCCTTCGATTAAGCAAAGAGGAAGAGATGTTACTGTAGTTATTATGCAGGGCTTTAAAGTGAGTTTTAGATTAGGTGGAACGGCAGCAGCGATAGCATTGGCGTTAGGTACTGTGTTAGGCTCTATTGCAGCTATTTTTCATAATAAGACAATAGATAAAATTATTATGGTTGTTACAACTGGATTGGTCGCCATGCCGTCATTTATCATAGCAACATTACTTTTACTGGTCTTTTGTGTGTGGATGGGAATATTTCCTGCAAATGGTAATGAGCCGGGTGGACTAATACTTCCTATTATATCTCTAAGCCTTTATCCTATGTCATACACTACAAGACTTACCAGATCCAGTATGCTTGATGTATTAAGCCAGGACTATATAAGAACGGCAAGAGCAAAGGGAGTAAAACCTGTAAAGGTAATATTCAAACACGCTCTTCGTAATGCTGTAACACCTGTTGTAACATATGCTGGTCCTATGTTTGCATATATTATAACTGGAAGTTTGGTTGTCGAAAAAATATTTGCAGTTCCCGGACTGGGAAAAGAATTTGTTTCAAGTATTATAAATCGCGATTATACCATGATTATGGGAACCACAATATTTTTGGGAGCACTTATTATTATAATGATGCTGATTTCGGATATCTTGTACAAGGTATTTGACCCCAGAATAGAATTGGGATAGAAAGAGAGGATATGACATATGAATAAGATAGATGAAATGCCTAAAAAGAATCCTCTTAGTTTTCAACTGAATTTAAAGGATTTTGAGAAAGCAACAGATGATGAAAAGGCTCAGCAGGTAAGAATGAGCGAAAGTATTACTTTCTTTAAGGATGGTATGAGACGGTTAAGAAAGAATAAGATTGCAATGACCTGCTTGACGATATTGATTCTAATAGCTTTAATAGTGACTTTCGTGCCTATGGTATATCCATATACCTATGAACAGCAATTGGGAGTAGCACAAGGAAAAAGAATTGATAAAACTTACAACAATTTAAAACCCTTTGAATATGGAGAAACAGAATTAGAGCGTATTGCAAACGGTGAAAAAATATTCCCTCACATATTCGGAACAGATGCTGCCGGAAGGGATTATGCAATAAGAGTTATATACGGCGGAAGAATTTCCTTGCTGGTTGGGTTTTTTGCAGCAATAATCGTATTGATAATAGGAGTGGTATACGGCTCTATTGCAGGTTACTTCGGAGGGAAAGTAGACCTCTTTATGATGAGAATTGTCGATATTATTTATTCTTTGCCGGACATGCTTATTATCATTTTGTTGTCGGTAGTTTTAAAACAAGTATTAGGACCTCAGATAGACGGAACACCATTTGCAAAAATAGGAACGGATATGATAAGTATATTTATCGTATTTGCCTTACTGTATTGGGTTAGCATGGCAAGACTAGTACGTGGTCAGATATTATCAATTAAGCAAAACGAATATATTTTAGCGGCGAAATCAGTTGGCTCCAGTCCTTGGAGAATTATAAAGAAGCATTTGCTTCCAAACAGTATGAGTGTTATAATTATTTCTACTGCATTGCAGATTCCGTCTGCTATATTTACAGAGAGCTATTTGAGTTTTCTTGGTTTGGGTGTTTCAATACCAATGCCCAGCTTAGGCTCTTTGGCTTCGGATGCATTGACCGGGGTTTACTCTTATCCATACAGACTAATAATACCCGCAATAGCTATTTGGTTAATAGTTTTGTCCTTTAACCTGTTGGGTGACGGGCTTAGAGATGCATTTGACCCAAAATTAAAGAAGTAGGAGGAATGAAATGAGTTTATTACAAGTAAAAGATTTGTATACTTCATTTTTCACTTCTTCCGGCGAGGTGAAGGCTGTTAACGGAGTATCATTTAACTTAGAAAAAGGTAAGGTTTTGGGTATCGTTGGAGAATCAGGCTCGGGAAAGAGCGTTACAGCATATTCAATACTTCAAATTTTAACAAATCCCGGAAGAATTGTAAGCGGCAGTATAAAATTAAAAGGACAGGAATTGGTTGGCTGCAGCAAAGAAACTATGCAGAAGATAAGAGGAAACCAAATTAGTATTATTTTCCAGGATCCGATGACAAGCTTGAATCCTGTATTTACTATAGGAAATCAGTTAATGGAAGCAATTTTATTGCATACAAAGAGAAATAAAGAAGAAGCTAAAGCTAGAGCTATTGAAATGCTTAAATTGGTCGGTGTAAATGAACCGGAAAAAAGAATAGAGCAATATCCTCACGAATTTTCGGGAGGTATGAGACAAAGAGTTATGATTGCAATGGCTCTTGCCTGTGAACCTGATATTTTGATAGCAGATGAGCCTACAACGGCTTTAGATGTTACCATTCAGGCACAAATACTTGATTTGATGAAAGAGCTGCAAAAGAAATTAGGTATGGCAATCATCCTGATTACCCATGACCTAGGTGTAGTGGCGGAAATGTGTGATGATATTATCGTAATGTATGCCGGACAAATATCGGAAAGAGGAACAGCAGACGATATTTTTTACAATCCAAAGCATGAATATACTAAGGGATTGTTAAAATCCATACCTACAGTACAAGATGAAAAACAGCGACTTAAGCCAATCGGCTGCAATCCGGTAGATTTATTAAACATGCCGGCAGGATGTCCCTTTGCACCAAGGTGTGACAATGCAATGAAAATTTGTCTTACCGTAAATCCCGTTGAGATGACGATAGAAGGTAAACATACTTCCAGGTGCTGGATGAATGTAAGAGAAGGAATTGAAAATGAAACTCTTACAATAAAACAAGTAGAGGAGATGTATCATGGAAAATAACAACAATCTTCTTGAAGTTAGAAATTTAAAACAGTATTTCGATATTCCGGTCGGCTTGTTAAAGAGCAAACCTTTAAAAGCAGTTGATGATGTCTCATTCAGTATTAGAAAAGGCGAAACCTTAGGTTTGGTTGGTGAATCCGGTTGCGGCAAAACAACAGTGGGAAGGTCTATATTGCAGTTGTACAAACCAACTGGAGGAGAAATAATTTTTAAAGGCAAAAAGATTGAAAGTAAAGAGTCTATAAAACAATTAAGACAAAATGCACAAATGGTATTTCAGGATCCATATTCTTCACTAAACCCGAGAATGACAGTCGGGGATATTGTGGGAGAGCCCTTGGATGTTATGAATATGTATAAGAGCAGAAAAGAAAGAGACAAAAGAGTAAATGAATTAATGGAAATTGTAGGACTGTCAAGCGAGCATGCTACTCGTTATGCTCATGAATTTTCTGGAGGGCAGCGTCAAAGAATAGGTATTGCAAGAGCCTTGGCTGTTGAGCCTGAATTTATAGTGTGTGATGAGCCCGTATCTGCTCTGGATGTTTCAATTCAAGCGCAAATTATCAATAAATTTGAAGATTTACAGGAACAATTGGGACTGACTTATTTGTTTATCGCTCACGATTTATTGGTTGTAAAACATATATCCAATAGAATTGCAGTTATGTATTTAGGAAGAATGATGGAATTGGCACCTTCCGAAGAATTGTATAATCACCCGCTTCATCCATATACAATTTCGTTAATGTCGGCAGTACCTATTCCTGACCCGAGCTATGCAAGAAGCCATCAGAGGATTTTACTTGAAGGTGATGTACCAAGTCCTCTGAATATGCCTTCCGGATGTCCTTTTAGAACAAGATGTAAAAGGGCAACAAAAGAATGCGCTGAAATCAGGCCTGAATTAAGAGAAGTGGCACCTGAACATTTAGTTGCTTGTATTCATGTTTAGAGGTTTAGGGACACACCTTCAAAGTATGGTGACTCTATAAAGAATAGCTTTGAAGGAACGTCCCTGATTAGAGGGGACACACCTATATGTAGTGATAGTCTTTGAAGATAAGCATAGAGGAATGTCCCTAATTCGAGGGGAACATACAAATGTCTCTGACTTGTGTGATATTAATTTAAAAATTAATATATATTTATTTAAAGGAGGAAAGTAATGAAAAAAATTTTATCTTTAATCTTAGTATTGGCCATGGTGTTTTCATTAGCAGCATGCGGAAATAATCAACCACCGGCAGAACCGGAAACACCAGAAACCCCTGAAACTCCGGAAACTCCGGAAGAACCAGGTATTGCAGATAGTTTGACTTTGCATGTTGGTGCATATCCTGATACTATTGACCCGGCACTTAACAGTGCAGTTGACGGTGCTACTTATATAATCCACGCATTTGCAGGATTAGTAGGCTATCAACAAAAAGAAGACGGATCTCTTGAACTTTATCCTGATTTAGCTAAAGAATTACCTGTGGGCAAAGAGAGAGACGACGGAAAGGTTGAATATGTATACGAGTTAAAAGACGGCTTGAAATGGAGCGACGGCTCAGACTTAACGGCTCATGACTTCGTTTATGCTTGGAACAGAGCAGCTAACCCGGCAACTGCAGCAGACTATGGTTACATGTTCGAAGTTGTTGATGGTTATGAAGATGTGATTAATGAAGTTCCAGGTGCAAAGCTTAATGTAACAGCATCAGAAGACGGAAAAACACTGACAGTAGTTCTTCCCGTAGATGTGCCGTATTTCAATGAATTGGCAGCATTCCCGACATATATGCCTGTAAAAGCAGAAGTTGCCGAAGGAAATGATGCTTGGGCTACAGCAGCTGATACATATATTGGGAACGGACCATACAAGGTTGTTGAATTCTCACAAAGCCAGTTGATAATGCAGAAGAACGAATATTATCATGATGCAGACCGCGTAATTACAAATGAATTAGTATTTGCATTTAATGATGATGATACTTCAACTTTAGCAAACTTCCAGAACGGCTCATACTTGTTCATCGACCAAGTTCCAAATGATGAAATTAAATCATTGCAGGAGCAGTATCCTGATGAATTCTTTATAGAAGGACAACTTGGAACATACTATGTTTCTTTCAACGTAAATGATGAGAATTTCAAAGCTTTCGGTGAAGCTGACAAAGCGAAAATAAGAAAAGCTCTTGGTCTTATGATTGACAGAACTTATATAGTTGAAGAAATCGGCCAGGCAGG
>JAAYPY010000184.1 GCA_012519555.1 Tissierellia bacterium
GGATAAGTTGTTCAAACAAAGGCAGCTTTGATATAGAGGTCTTATTTACTAAAGCAAGTTCACGATACATTTCATCATCGGAAAAGGATTCATTATTTTTCCTTTTTACAGAATATCGTGCAATAATATCACGTTTTTTCTTTTTTTCTTCATCAGTAAGTTGATATTCAAGGGGAATATAATCAAACTCACAGAGTATGCCCTTTTCAATAGCATCTTTCAAAGTAAACCTGAAGATAACATTTCCTACCTCATTCTGAATAAATACATTTCCATCCTCATCGAACTCTCTTTCAGGTGTTGCACTTAAGCCAAGTCGATACTTAAAAGGTTCAACTTTTCCAGATAATGTATTCCGCATTGAAAGAGAGCCAAATCCATGAACTTCATCAAATACAAACATTGTTTCTTTTTGATTGTCTTTGATAACTTTATTTGTTTTTATTATTATATCATTTAGGTATTCTGCATCTCTTGAAACTACTAATACAGCTTTGTCTGGATTTAGTAAAAATCGTGTAAATTCCTTATGGTTTCCAAAATGCTTATACACGCGTACTTGTTCTATGCCTTTATAGATTTCTTTACACCATTGTTCTAATAAATCATTACCATGCATAGTAATAACTACTCTTTTAATCTCTCCTGTATCTAACAGCCTGTTTATTATTTTTATTGCAGTTCTGGTTTTGCCTGTACCAGTAGCCATTTCTAAAATGCCATGTTTTTCTTTTAAGAAAATCTTAAGTGCTTTTTCTTGGTGAATCCATTTATTAGGGGTTTCTTCTTTCTTTTCAAATAAATAAGGCCTAGGTAATTTTCTCAACTTGAATATTTTCTCTTTTATTCCTTCTGGCAAAGTGAATATTTTTAAATTCTTATCCTTGTTATTCCAAAGCTTTTCGAATCTTTTTTTATCTAAATCAACATATTCAGACATTCCTGCCCAAGACTTAAATACCTTAATACTTTCATAGTTTACAGTACCTTTGATGCTATCATTTACAGATCCTGAAAACGATAAGCTATTTTCGCCATCAGAAAAGATACCGAATTTGTCATGAAAGTCTCCATCAAGAAGCTCATTTTGAGGAACAGCAAACCTGAATTCAACAATCCCATCATACACCATCCAAGCCAATGCATTTAAAGTATTCTCTTCAAGCTGTTTTTCGAGTTCATCAACATTTCTATTAATAATATCCCGAAAAAAGTCTGCTATATCTGTGCTACTAAGACCTGTTCTGATTGTAGTGTAATCAGATTCAGATAATATAGGACTGGTAATCCACCTAGCTTTGCCACCCCTTGAAGCAAAATCAGCCATGCCTTTTGCATTTATCATTATCCAGCCAGAACTAAAATACCCTACACCACGATCATACGTGATAGCCCATTTTAAACACGGTTCGTATAACTCTTTGACTAAATCATTATCTGAGGTGTTTAAGCTAATAGGAATGTCAGGAAGCATACCAATCAACTCCTAAGTTAATCTATGAACTGATTTTATATGTTCAAATACATACTATATTTTACCACATTTCGTAATTGTTTTGGTAAAAAAATATAAAAATCTACCTAATAATATTGAAAAATAGTGGAAGTTATAATATAATACTTCCATAAGTATATTATAAAGTTCCTTATACTAAATTTAGACTTCAAAGTAGGTGAATTTGTGAATAACAAAGGAATAAAAAACTCCTGTATTACACTACCTGCGATCCGGGGCATACAGGCAAAAAAGGAATATTTCGTTGTTATGTGCCCGCTTCATTATGTGGCTGGATTATTTCAGTATACTGACCCTACTTTAAGCCCAGAAGTTAGAGCACAACGAGTATTGAACAAACAACGTATTCCTGAAATGCGTGATTATATATTAGACAATCCCGATAGTTATGTTTTCTCTGCCCTAACTGCTTCGGTTGATGGCGAGATGTGTTTTTTAAGCGATAAAAATTCTATAAACAATAATGTCGGTATATTAACTATCGAAGGTGGCGCGAGAATAATTATTAATGACGGTCAACATAGAAGAGCAGCTATCGAGGCGGCCTTAAAGAAAAATCCTGCTTTGCGATTTGAACATATTGCAATTGTTTTATATTATGATTATGGTCTGAAGAGGTCACAACAAATATTTAGTGATTTAAACCGGTATGCTATAAGGCCAACAAAATCACTAAATATTTTATATAACACTAGAGAAGAATTTTCAAATATAATAAAGAACTCAATAAGTAATATTCCTATTTTTTCAGGCAGTGTTGAAACAGAAAAAACAACAATTTCTAATCGATCTCCTGCTTTATTTACATTAAGTGGTATATATAATGCTAGTAAGGATTTGGTTAAGGATATTGAAGAGTGTACAAATTTTAGCAAAGAAGAAACCATCACTAATTTCTGGAATGTACTCGCTGAACATATGCAGATATGGCAACTTGCAAAGGAAAAGTATATTTCCGCAGAACAATTCCGGAAAGAGTATATCTGTGCCCATACAATATTTCTACGTGCACTTGGAATTATCGGAAACAAACTAATACGCAAATACCCCAATGCTTGGGAAAAGCAACTTTCAAAGCTTGACAATATTGACTGGCGTAAAGATAATGAAATCTACACTGGCATGGTTATAATAAATGGTAAAATTAATGGCTCCCGAAATAGTCTTGCTGCACTTGTTAAACATTTAGAAGATATTCTAGAAATATAGCTTAGTATAAAGATTATTAAAGTAAAAAAAAGTAAGAGGATAAAGATGGATAAACAAAAGATTGAAAATTTAAAAGCAATAATACAAAAAATATATTTAGAGGATGATATACCCTGGGTTGTTGGTTATTCCGGGGGTAAAGACAGTACTGCTACCCTACAGCTTGTATGGCTTGCACTTGCAGAACTTGGTGGGGAAAAGTTACATAAGGACATCCATGTTATTTGCACAGATACTCTTGTGGAATCTCCTGTCGTAGCCAATTGGGTGATTGCTTCCCTTGAAAATATGGAAAGAGCGGCAAAGAAACAACGACTCCGAATAAAAACTCATAGGCTAACTCCTGAGGTTGAGGACTCGTATTGGGTAAACCTTATAGGCCGTGGATATCCCTATCCCCGCATAAATTTCAGATGGTGTACAGAAAGACTTAAAATTCGGCCATCTAATAAATTTGTTCAAGAAATGGTATCAAAACATGGCGAAGTAATTATGGTGCTTGGTACTAGAAAAGCAGAAAGCAATAACCGCATGCGTACTATGACAAAGTATGAGCAACTAAGGGTACGTGACTTTTTAAGTCCTAATTCAACCATCCTAAATGAGCTTATATTTTCACCGCTGGAGGACTGGAGTAATGATGATGTCTGGATGTTCTTAATGCAATACCCGAATCCATGGGGATATTCCAATAAAGATTTACTATCAATGTATCGTGGTGCTACAGCTGATGGTGAATGTCCATTGGTGCGCGATACAAATACGCCAAGCTGTGGGAAAAGTCGCTTTGGATGCTGGGTATGTACACTAGTTGAAAAAGATAAATCTATGGAAGCTATGATACAAAATGATGAGGAAAAGGTTTGGATGACACCACTTCTGGATTTCAGAAATGAAATTGGTAATCCTGAGTTTGACCGAAGCCGAAGAGACTTCCGGAGAATGAAAGGTAATTTGCATCTATATAAAGGAAGGCTTGTTCACGGTCCATACAAAAAGGAAGTACGGCAAGAGTGGCTTAAACGCCTTTTATCTATACAGCTTGAGATTAATCGTACTGGTCCTAAGGAGTTTAAGAATTTTAAACTTATAACCGATGAGGAATTAAGTGTAATCAGACGTATTTGGGTAGTTGAAAAGCATGAATTCGAAGATGCGCTGCCCGATATCTACAAAGAAGTAACAGGAAATGAATTCATTGATACAATGAAGCCGAATAGTAGTATATTTCACAAAAAGGAATGGGATTTGCTACAACAAGTTTGTACAGAAAAATATCCGGAAGAAGAACTTTTACCACAGCTACAAGCCGCTCTGATTGATATTGAAAGTACAAATTCAAATATGCGTTATAGAAGTGGCATACTGAAAAATATAGAATTAGAAATAAGAAAAAGTTTTTATAAAAATGAAGAGGATGCTGAAAAATTTGCACTGGCAAAGCTTCATAGGAAGCAAGAATTTGGTGGTAATTATGATTCTGAAGCAGACATTCCTGAAGAAGTGGAGGACGAAGAATTATGCTAATAAAATATATAAAGGTACATAATTTTGGCGTCTATTCAGGAACGCATACAGTTGATTTAAGCATTACTGACAAAGAAAAGCCGATTATTCTTATAGGAGGTCTTAACGGTAGAGGTAAAACTACATTACTTGAGGCTATTACATTAGCCTTATATGGTAATAATTCTTTTAACTTTATCGAGAGTGGTTTGAGTTACCAGAACTATCTTTCTAAATATGTCAATAAAAATGATGGCTCATTAGAAGCATTTGTAGAGATATCATTTGATATATCTCAAAATGATATCTCTACAAATTATATAATCCGTAGGCAATGGAACTTGAAAACTAAAAATATTAATGAAAAAATTATTATATTTAAAAATGGTATATCTAATCCTTCACTTACAAAATACTGGAGAACTTTCGTTGAGGATATTATGCCTTCCAGCGTAGCAAGGTTCTCAATATTCGATGGTGAGAAAATCACACAATATTTTTCGGATAATTCAGATGAGCAAGTTAAATTAGCAATTAAGACATTTTTAGGGCTGGATGTCATTGATAGAATTATTGACGACTTGAAACGTATAGTTAAACAACATCACATCAAGGATAAAAAATACTTTGAAGAAAGTCAGGAGATGGTTAATCTTAAAGAAAAGATAGACATAATCAATAATGAAATTCAGAGTAATACTCAAGAAATTGCGCACTTGACTTCGTTAATGACGCAAAATAAAGAAAAGCTAAGAAAAGCAGAAGAAAGCTTTTATAAAAGTGGTGGTGTCATTACCGATGAACGTAATCAAATTGCTTATAAAAGAGAAAACCTTATTAAAGAAAAAAATGAATTGTTTGAACAATTACTTGAAATTGCTGCTGGTGAATTGCCTTTAGTGCTCACCTTACCTCTTTTAAGAGAGATATATACAAGTGTAAAGAAAGAAAATGAAAATAGAATTAACGCTATTGCCATGCAAAAAATAATAGACTTAAGAGACGATCTTAAAAGGCTTTTCACCGGAGATAAAGCAGTTACTGAGAAGCTTAACAACTATTTTGAAAGTATTTCTACCCAAGTAGAGGACTTTAATCCGGTATTTAATTTAAGCAGTACAGCATTTGAACAATTATCATATTTATACAAGGAAAGACTTGTAAACAAAGCAAATTCTGTAAAGGCAATGTTAGAGCAGTACAAAAAAATTGAATCAGAGATTTCTGAACTAGACTTACTGCTTTCTATGGAAATGGACACAAATACTGCTGATAAACTTTTGGAAATGATCAAAACATTAACAAAAGATATTACTATTTGTGAGGAAGGTATTGAAAAATACAATCAAGAAAACGAAAGACTTTCTAAAGAGTTAGCTATTGCTGAGCATGAGCTACTTAAACTAACAGAGCTTGCATTAGGAAAAATAGAGGAACAGGATGACGCTATAAGAGTTGTAAGATATGCCAATCTATCCATCGATGTTATGAAGGAATATAGAGAACGCTTAAAGATGCTTAAAATTGACACAATTTCAAATACTATTACCGATTGCTTTCATGCAATAATTGGTAAAAATTCATTAGTTGAACGAATAGAGATTGAACCTAAAACATTAAATGTAATAATGATTAATAATGATAATGAGGTTTTACTTAAATCTAAAGTTTCTGCAGGTGAATTGCAGATATATTATATATCCATACTTTGGGCTCTCAGCATTTGTGCAAACAAGCAATTTCCAGTAATTATTGATACGCCACTTGCTAGGCTTGATACAAAACATAGATTTAAAATGATTAAAAACTATTTGCCCATGGCAAGTGATCAGACAATAGTTTTTTCTACTGATAGTGAAATCGTTAATGAATATTACTATGAAATATCAAAATATGTTAGTCAGAAATATTTATTATATTTTGACGAAGATACTCAAAGTACTAAAATTGAAAAAGGCTATTTTAAGGAAGTGAATTTATGATAGTAAATGAGATTAGGCTTTCAAACCAATCAAAAGACAGACTTTCAAGGTTAAAGGGTAAAACAGGCATTCAGAATTGGAATACATTATGTAGATGGGCTTTGTGCTATTCATTAAGCGAACCAACTATTCCAACCGATGTGGAGTATGTTGCAGACAGTAATGTCGAAATGACTTGGCATGTTTTTGGTGGAGAGTTTAGCGAATTATATGAGGCACTAATAAGGGAACGTTGTATTAAGGATAAACTTGGCACAGAGCCGGAGACATTAAAGAAGTATTTTCGATTACATCTAAATAGGGGTATAAATCATTTATCAGGGACAAATGTAATAAAAAGCCTGACTGATCTACTTGAGCTTGCAGTGAAATGAGGGTGAAACAATGAGTGTTTATCTGGATTATAATGCTTCAACTCCAATTGATAAGCGTGTACTTGAATACATGACACAAATATATTTACATAACTTTGGTAATGCCGATAGTCGAACTCATTCCCAAGGACAATTAGCAAAGGGCATAGTTGATAATGCTAGAGAAAGAATAGCTAATCTATTAATGGTGGAACCAAGAGAAGTATTGTTTACAAGTGGCGCTACTGAAAGTGATAACATCGCAATACAGGGATTATATGAGTATGCAGTGAAAAGTAATAAAAAACATATAGTTACAACTGCTATTGAACATAAAGCAGTTCTGGAAACAGTAAATTTCATGATGAAGAAAGGTTTTGAGGTTGATTTTGTTAAACCTGATATAAATGGTGCTGTTTCAGTAGAGAATGTTTTGTCGCGTGTCAGAAATGACACACTTCTAGTTAGCGTTATGCATGCAAATAATGAGACTGGCATAATTCAGCCAGTAATACAAATTGGAGAGGAACTATCAAAAAAAGAGGTATTGTTTCATATAGATGCTGCGCAATCATTTGGAAAGCTTGTTACTGAACTGCAAAATTGCAAGTATGATATGCTTTCGATAAGCGGCCATAAACTGTATGCGCCGCAAGGGATTGGTGCATTAATATTAAGGTTTAAAAAATATAAACGCCCTCCAATTAAACAGATAATGTTCGGTGGAGGGCAAGAATTTGGAATAAGACCAGGAACAGTTCCTGTTGCTCTTATAGGTGCTCTTGGGAAAATTGCTGAGATTGCATATAGAGAGCATAAAGATTGGTACAAAGCATGTTTGGATAAGAAAAAGCGATTAATCCAGCAGCTTGATAAATCAGGAGTTAAATATCAGATTAATGGAGATCAGAATATTTGTATTTCTAATACTATTAATATTAGCTTTACTGGTATTGATTCGGAAGCTTTGATGCTTTGTACAAAGAATACTTGCTCAGTATCCAATGGGTCAGCTTGCGCTTCCCACGATTATAAACCGAGTCATGTTCTATTAGCAATGGGATTACCTATGGATCGTATAGAAAGTGCTATTCGTTTTTCTTGGGGGCATGATACGGATATTGATATTGGTAGTGTAATTGATTGTGTTAAAAAAATGCAGTAATTCAAACAACCCGAAAGAGTCTAATATCAATTTATTTAGATAAACGGATATTAGACCCTTTCATTTTTCTAGAAAAATCGAATTGTCAGGTATTCGGAATATTAGCACGTTAGTAATTACAATAGGGTTTCCGAAATCATAAAGCTATTTAAATTTTAAATAATAATTGTTTTACAGGCATAGTTAATTAAATGACGCTGCTTCCATATAAAATGGATAATATCTATATAGTTTAGCTATTTGTCGTAATTGTTCCTCTTGAAGGCCTGGCAATTTTATTTTAGTAATATCGGTACATGGTAATTGCTGAAGCACTGCATTAATTTCCTTATATGTAAGAGGAGGGATAACCAAACTATATGGTGGAGCTGTCCTATTTAAGACAACAAAATCAAGAGATGAAGATAAATTTAACATATCAAATTTTTCTTTATCCTGTTTATTTAATAGTATTCCTCCAATAGTTATCATTTCAGCGCCATCTCTATATAAAAAATATACTAATTGCTCATAAAAGAGTTTTTCATTGTCATCTGAAGAACTATTGATAATATTGATGCAATTATCAATAACATTATCAATAATTTGTTTAGCATATTTATCTTTTTTAATGTCCGTAAGATCCTTATTAATAACATTTGGTGGGCAGTATATCCCTAAATTATCCCTAAATACTCGCAACCTATCTTTAAAGTATCTAGGTAAGGTACTATTATAAGAAAAAAAGAACATACTTCCAGATTTTGATTTGGATATTATCGTTCTTATATCTTCCAACATAAACGCCTTTAATGGTTCATCATAATCCATCCAAATAATGTTGTTTTTACACCCAACCCAGTCTATTTGGCGCAAAGCTTCAGAGGAATAATCATATTCCATTTCTATGCAATTTAGAGGTTTATTGAACTCATATTTCTCTATGTTCTCTTTATCGGCTTCGATACTAATCATTTTATTAAATCCAAATTCTCTATGAAAAACCATAAAGTCAACGAAATATTTAGCGCCCATACCAATATATCTGTAGTCTTTAAGATTTAAAATAGAATTTAACTCACGAAACAAATGACAAAACATTTTTCTTTCTATAGACTTCTGAGGGCGTAGATAATAATTTATTTTGATATCCGTATTAGGCATTACTCTAAACCCTCCATTTCTACATAATATTCAAATGTTAGTACACCAACATCTTTATTTGATTTAACGTCTAATTTTTGTTTTATAGCTTCTACTTGAGATTTTGGTTTTAAATAACTTATTCTCACTTCGGGATCTTTTTGAACATCTGTAGTATAATCATCTACAAATTTCACTACAGTATTTTCTGGCAAGCTATAGGCAGTATAATAATTTAACTCGATATTATTTGATTTTTTGAGAGTACTTAGAATTTCTGAGCGAAGTTCGTCATCTTTTGAATAAAGTTTTTTTATCTCACCAGTAACAGTCTTAAAGGCATCAATCATATGTTGCTTTGTTGTTTGGTAAATATATGCAGAGCTATCTATTCCATTTTTAGATGTGTTCCAAGGCAGCAATTCGGGGAACTTACTATTGAAAAAAACAAAACCTCTAAATGCTGCATAATCGTTATGATATTTAATACTTTCATCATCATCACGATCCTTCCAAGTAGTCAAAGATGTTTTGTCTGCTGCCACTATTTCTCTATTATTACAATAGATATACCATCCAGCTTGCGCCGGGTCTGTATCAGGTGCTAACCCTGCCACAATTATTACAGCAACATTATCATTGGTAAATGTATATTTATACGGTTTTATAAAACCGTCATTTACTAATTTTAAAAAATTACTTTCAACTTTTACATTGTTAATTTTAATAGTCATCCCATTATTGATTACATAACTAGCTCGTCCTTTGACTTTATTGATCACTTCGTTTATATATGGATTATAACTAAAACTATTTGAGATACTAGGATACAAATTTGTAACTTTAATATAAGTACCGCAATCTGGTTCCTTATTTTCTATTCCCTCTTTATAATCAGTAAATTCAAAATCCCAATTATCGTCATCACTTGCCCAAACAGGAACATCTATTTCTAATTTAAACCAAGAGTTAAGTGCGGTTGATTCAATAAAGAAATGTGATCCCATTTTAAATAAAGCACGTTTCATACCGATGCCGAAAGTACCAGTTGTTTCGGCTCGATTTTCATCTTTATTTGCTTCTTTTGGCCTACCAAATTTAAACGCATACTCACGTGCAATATTTATGTCAATACCACCGCAATTGTCTTTTATGCTAAAAAAATTACTGTTTAATTCAATATCAATAGTATAGTTATCAAAGTCCTCTTTTCCTTGACGTTTAACACCATCTATGCAGTTATCTATTAACTCGATAATTGCATCTGTTAAACTAATATCTCTTGTAATCATGGAAATAAAAAAATCCTTAGTTGGTCCCGATTGCACGATATTCCCTCGCCTATCCATATAATTCCCTCTTTCTATAAGTGTTTACAAGTTTTTTATTATTATGCCAAAAACATGTCAACAAATTTTATTATATAATATACCATAAATAAATAAAATCACGTTAGTTAAATAAGCCATAAATAAACGAAAACACTCAAGTATCAAGATACTCACTCCTAACGGTTATTATATATTCTGCTATTACATAAATCAAGAAAATGTGACCAAAACTGGCAAAAACGTACACACAAAATCTACGTAACCAGTGCATCGTGAATTAAACTTATAGGCTTCCTAGAATACTAAGAAAAATAGTCACAGCTCTCATCTAATTTGGATTCTCAAAGTATCTGAAAAAAACAGGGGCTTTCGATCTTTTCTAAATTCACACATTACTTTGAAGCAATCTCCGAAAACCCCTACTAAAAACTATCTTATACACTCAAATGTTTTCTTCTTTTCCTTTA
>JAAYPY010000185.1 GCA_012519555.1 Tissierellia bacterium
AAAGTGTAAAAAAGGTTTTAATAAAAAATTTTTATTATATTATTAGTATGTTAATAAACATGTTTTAAACGCTATTTAAACAAAAGGTAAAAGCTGTTGATATTTCCCAACAGCTTTTTATTTACAGTGTAATATCTTCTTCTATTTCTTTAAAAAGTTTTTCAAACTCTGAAACATCGCCGGAAATTTTATACTTATGCTCCGGTGCGGGGAATACTCCTTCTTTTACTTCTTTTACATATTGTGCAAAACCTTGAGTTGCAGCTCCTGCTATATCAGCATATTTCTTTGCAAATTTAGGTATAAATGCTTCAAACATTCCCAAAGCATCTCCGATAACCAATACCTGCCCGTCAGTATCAGCCCCGGCTCCTATACCGTATACGGGGATAGGCAGAATTTTATGTACGAAGGAACAAACTTCTTCCGGCACACCTTCCAGCAGTACAAATTTCGCTCCTGCCTTATAAACAGCAAGGGCATCATTTATTACAGCACGGGCGCTGTCTGTGGTACGGCCTTGTGCTTTAAAACCTCCCATGGCAGCAGAGCTCTGAGGTGTAAGACCAACGTGTCCGAATACTACTATTCCGGCTTGTGTTATTGCTTTAATTTTATCTTCTACAGCAATACCGCCTTCTAATTTAATTGCGTCAACATCTGCTTCCTTAATGAAGCGTACAGCATTGTGTACTGCATCCTCAACGCTTTCATGATATGAACCGAAGGGCATATCACCGATTACATATGTATTGGGTGCACCCCTCCTCACTGCTTGACAATGATTTATACACATATCCATGGTTACGGGTGTTGTTCCCTGATACCCATAAACTATCATTCCCATTGAATCGCCAACCAATATCATATCCATGCCTGCTTTTTCTGCATATGATGCAAAACAGCTGTCATACGCAGTAACCCACACTGCCTTTTCTCCCTTTTCCTTCATCTTATATAAGTCTAAAATTGTTTTTTTCTTAGCCATAAGCCCTCCATTTTTAATAACTGTTAGTTAATTGCCTAATATTATAGAAATTGCTTTATTAATAATCCTTGGTGTTCTCACATATAAGTCTTCTTTGTTAACTCTCTCGGTCAGCTTGTGAAAATCCTTGCCCCATGGGCCGATATTGATGCAGGGCATGGATATTTTTTCTATGAGTTTTAGAGGAACTTCATAAAAATGTCCCAACAAGGGCATGGATTCCTTGAGAGCTTTATATATTTCCTCACTTTTTTCAATGCTTGAATAACTTAAGTCCGATATGCCTGTATAGAAATATTCAGTCTTATAGTTTTGATTGAATTCTTTCCTTGTAAATTTAATCAGTTTATTACTTAATGAAGCGACATCCTCATCCAAACCATCAATAAACAAATTTGACACATTGGGATAATATGGAGGTATAAGCCCATATACTATTCTTGGCATTATATCATCAATATATCCGTAAATAAATTCAATCAAGTCAAAATTGCTATTAATGATAGAAACTTCATTACGTTTATACCTATTCGTTAATTCATCTAATTTTTTATTATATTCACTTATAAATTCTTCACCATGGACTGTTTCTGCTTCCCTGTAAAGCTCCTGAAAATTAACTACTTTCGATTCCCACTGCAGGTATTTTAAAGGAAGAGCAGTTACTTTTGCATATCTTCTAAAACTGTTATTCATATCATCGATTACTTCATCAAAGGATTCTTCACAGATATTTTTAACTTTTTCCAATATACTCTGTGGTGTTTGATTCAATGTCAAAATAGAGAGGCAACCCTTTACGCTTAATGGCATGGACACATCATATTGCTCCTTGCTGTCTTTTAAATACAGCCATGTTGGAGGCGGTGCCGCTTCATTACCGGCCACATCGCTGAAATCCATGTTTAATTCCGTCTTACTTACAATCTTGCTCATTATGTGAATAGGATTTAATCCTTCAAAGACCTTTCCGGCATGAGCCAAATATCCTCGAGCATATACAAAAGGCATTATCTTACCCACAGAGCCTTCCGAGAAAATTCCTGTTTCATCATCTTTTCTTTGATGGGGCTCTGAGTTAATCATAAGCTTATATTTTAAATTATATTTATCCTGCAGTTCACTCAATAGTTTTACGGCTGCACGCATACCGGCTGAGAGGTTCTCTTCATCGGGCAATGCAATCAAAACAATATTACCATTGAAATTTTCCAATTCACTGTATCTCTTTAACAAGGCAATTTGTATTGAGCCGCCACCCTTCATATCGCATACGCCTCTGCCGAACAAGAATGTATCATCCTCTAAATCTTTTTTTGCATCCTTGCTGAGAGTATTTTTTATTTTAGTTAATTGAATCTTTAAATCTTCCGGTGAAAATGCATATGTTTTTAAAAGTTTAAAGTCCTCCACACCGACAATATCGTTATGATGAATAAAGACAACCGTATCATTACCGGTGCCCTTCAAAAATGCATAGCTTACATTTCTCTTAAGTGCATCGTTTTCAATTTTATAGACTCCATAAGAACCCGGCGTATTTTTAAAGTATGGTATCTTAGAAAAATAATTAATAAAGAACTCTTCTGCCTGCTTTTCATTTATTGTATTAGTAAAACTTTCAGTTTTTATGTATTCATATATAATTTCTTCAATATCCTTTTCTATACCCTTTACTAGATTATCAATTACATTTGTCACCTTATACACCTCCTGTTAATAGTTTTAAAAAACTGTCCTATAGAATATTAGGACAGCTAAATGACGATAAGCTTACCGTATACTTTTTATGAGTCTGAGTATGTTATCCATCGTTGCTTCTAAATTTTCTTTGGATTTGTGCCTGCTTATTTCAAAGTCCTCAGCTAGTCTGTTGATTGTAAATATTGAGCTTACTCCCATATCATAAGCTTCTTCAATATTTAAAGCAGCTCCTCCGGCTATGACGGTCACGGGAATATCCTTATTTTTTGCACGTTTTCCCACTCCAATAACAACCTTGCCCCTCAAGCTTTGCTTATCAAATTTGCCTTCACCGGTAAAAATCATATCTGCATCAGTAATTATTTCTTCGAACTTAACCGTATCCAATACGGTTTCAATTCCCATTTGAAGTACAGAATCAAAAAAGGCAATCATACCGGCTCCCATGGCTCCTGCCGCGCCGCTGCCG
Source organism: Tissierellia bacterium (assembly GCA_012519555.1). Lineage (GTDB taxonomy): Bacteria > Bacillota > Clostridia > Tissierellales > Sedimentibacteraceae > Sedimentibacter. The sequence goes on from JAAYPY010000185.1 coordinate 3,162, forward strand.
GGAATCTCCTTTAAATTCCTGCCTGTTTCCCTTTCTATAACATCACAAAGATGTTTTAGTCCTTTGTCAAGCTCAACAACCATTTTTTCATCTGCCCCTTTTTGGGGGCCGAATACATAAGCAGCTCCTTCAGGTCCGTACATTGGATTGTCTATGTCACACATTGTTATTATTTCAATCTTATCCAATTCCTTTGCTCTTTCGGTTAAATCAATTCTATCTATATCTATTAGTGTTTTACCGACGGGTATGAATTCTTTTCCTTCTTTGTTGTAGAATTTAACGCCCGCAGCAGCGGCTGCACCGCATCCCACGTCATTTGTGCTCGAGCCCCCCAAACCGACTATTATTTTTTTGCACCCTTTTTTTGCAGCTGCCATTATTAGCTGTCCCACCCCGTAGGTTGTCGTGAGACTTGGATTTTTTCTGTCCTCTACCAAGGGCAGACCTGCACATGCCGCCATTTCAATTACTGCCGTATCTTCTATCAATCCGTAGAAGGATTCCATATCCTCAAAATAAGGAGAACTTACTCTTTCAAAGAGCTTTTCACCACCCAATGCAGACAAAAAACAATCCACGCTGCCTTCACCCCCATCGGCGACCGGTATGGATACTATATGGCATTGCGGAAAGTGCTTGCTTATTTTATCTGAAATAATAGAGCAGATTTCTCTTGAGGTCAATGTCCCTTTAAAGGAATCGGGAATCACTACCGCTTTTTTCAATTGCCTTCCTCCCCTTATCAATCTTCTACTCTTTTTATTTTTGCTCCTAAATTCATAAATTTATTTTCAATATGCTCATATCCTCTGTCAATATGCTGTATATTTGTCACTTCCGTTAATCCATCAGCAATGAGACCTGCAATTATTAATGCTGCTCCTGCCCTTAAATCAGTAGCTTGTACCACTGTTCCCTTTAATTTCTTAGTACCTTTTATTTTAGCTTGTTTCTTTGTGAATTCTATGCAGGCTCCCATTTTTTTCAACTCATCCACATATTTAAATCTATCCTCGGATACCCCTTCAACAACGGTGCTTTCACCGGATAATGAAGATAAAAGCACAGTCATAGGCTGCTGCAGGTCTGTTGGAAACCCCGGATATGGAAGAGTCTGTATGTTTACGGGAACCAATTCTTTATCATAATAAACGCGCATGGAATCACCGTATTCTTCTATACCCATTCCCATTTCCTTAAGCTTTGCAGTTATAGGTTCCAAATGTTTGGGAATTATATCATCTATTATAATATCTCCCTTTGTGGCAGCGGCAGCAATCATGTATGTACCTGCTTCTATTTGATCCGGTATTACCTTGTAAGTGCAGCCTTTTAATTCCTTTACACCATTTATACGTATTACATCCGTTCCTGCACCCTTTATATCTGCACCCATTGAGTTTAAGAAGTTGGCAGCATCAACAATATGAGGCTCCTTTGCAGCATTTTCGATTGTCGTTTTACCTTCGGCGTATATTGCCGCCAGCATAATATTTATGGTGGCTCCTACACTTACAACGTCAAGATAGATTTTTGCTCCGGTCAGTTTATCGGCTTGTACATTTATTCTTCCATCGGGTGTAATATCTACTTTTGCTCCTAATGCCTCAAACCCCTTAATATGCTGGTCAATTGGTCTTTCGCCTATATCGCAGCCCCCGGGCATCAGGGATGATGCACTTTTAAATCTTCCCAAGCCTGCTCCAAGCAAATAATAAGATGCTCTCATTTTCTTGGATAATCCGTTTTCTAAATAACAATTCTTTATATTTGATGCATCCACATATAATGACGTATCATCTATATAATCAGCTTCCGCACCTAATTCTCTCAATATTTCCAAAAAAACATTTACATCCTTAATTTTCGGTATATTTTCTATTACGCACTTTCCGGGACAAAGTATAGTAGCCGGAATAATTGCAACAGCTGCATTTTTGAATCCTCCTATATTTACTTTTCCTTTAAGCTTTGTACCGCCTTCGATTACTAATTTTGACATAGTATTCCTCTCAGTTTTTATTTTTTAATCAATTCCCGGCAGATGTATTTGTGTACCATCGCTAAAAATAACTTTCCACGTGGGATCTGAATTTATTCTTTCAATATTGTGCCAATTTTCATGTTCAACGCTATAATATGTCATTTCTATTTTTGAAATTTCCTTATTTTTTATTTCAGGATAGGTTAAAATTCGAGGTAATGCTTCAATTGCATTTATTGTACGAACCTTTTCGGTGATTTCAGAAACAGAAATTATTTTTTGCATTTCAAATCTGTAAATTCCTTCATTATCAACAAAGAAATACATGTAAGAATTCTCTAATGAATAGTCATTATATCCTTGAGTATACATGTAAACACATTCATTTTCCGTAATATGTGCGTAATTTTCAACATATCCGTCAGTATCAATGTTTTTTTCATTTAAGAACTTGTTTATTTGTGCTTGAATATTTTGATTGTTGATTTTATCATTAATCTTGTTGCGCATGGTAAGTATCAGTTTTTTACCGTCAACTATTTCTAAGGTTTCTCCTCTCTTGTTGCTGTATTTGGTTACATCATCAACAGGTTCAATTTTTTCATTTAAGAAATTCTCCAAAAGCCTTGAATCTATATTAATAATTTCATACTCTGTTTCTAATACGGGAAGTATATATGTTTCATCAGGTATTTCGGTATTAATTTTTATGTTTTGTCCTTTCAACAGATTTGATACTTCTTGAGCAAATTCTTTGTCATTCACCGGGGCATACTCAGCATTTGTCATATCCTTGGATGATACAAAAAGAAAAACATTTAAAATAATGAAGGCTGTTATTAAAATGGTGCTTATTTTATTCCAATCCATATTATTCTCCTCTTACCATTCTTCAATTAAAGCTCCTGATATGGCATTAAAAATAAATGTTTTTTCATTTGTTTCTATTACCCATACTACTCTTAAAACTTGCTCTCTTGAAATTCTGGACAAATCAAAATATCCTAGATAAATATTGTTTATTTCTTTAATCATTTCCTGCTTTATGGGTTTGAGCCGCGCAGCCACTGCTTCTCCGCCTTCATCAGGCACTGTTTCTACTGCATTTCCTTCATCAATTGATGTGGTGTCAATATTATCTTTTATTACATCCACTGCAGGAAGGACCTCTATCTCAGCCATTTTGTCCATCTGGGTATCATCAATATTTCTGATAAATCTTTTATATGAAATAACATTGTTTCCAATAACATCAATTTGAAGTGCGGCATTTTTTCTGACTCTGCTGAATAGTATTGGTCTTTCCAATATATTGTAGGAGAATGTAAATCTATAGCCTTCATTCCCATCCAAAAGAATATTTTCTACATTGCTAAGATATCCATTTTGCGGAAAACCAAGAAATTTTTCGGTGAAGTTCACAGCTGCTGCAAAACTTTTATAAACGTCCGTGCTATCTTCCGGCTCAATTGATGCATCATAAAAGTCCAAAAGGCCATCCTCGTTAATTTTCAGTATCTTTTCAGTCCTGTAAACATATACCAAATTTCCGCTTACCTCAACAGATTTTCTTACATAATCATAATCATTTCTGAAATAATTCTTGGCTATTTCATTAATTCTGTCAATATCAAATACATCAAGCTCCGACTGGACAAATACAGGATTAAGTGCCGTATGTTCCAAAGGAACCGGTACTTGTATTGTTTCATCCCCTATTTTTTCTTGGGTAGAATATTTTGTTTTAGTTTCAAAATTTATTGAGCTCACTAAATCTGTCAACTCTTTGGAATTAATTTGCTCACTGACAATTCTTATATTGTTTTCACCGTTGTATATATAAATTGTATTGTTGTTATTTAAGTCAAAAATAACATTCTTTACATTTTTTACAATTTCGTTCACATTATCGTTTTCAACTTTCATATGAATTGTAAATATTTCAATGGGAATATTTGTGTTGAAATCAAATTTCAAATATTCTGCAGGAAAGGCCGCTGTTTCGGTAACAGAGCCGCTTGGAGCATTAAAGGCATCATTTAATACATTTAATGCTTCTTGCCACAATCCTATCTTGTCTGAATACAAAACGGTGTAGTTGTCATTATATTTAATTACGTTCTTAACAGGTCTCAATATTTTCCATATGTCCGCTTCAGTTTCTTCAAGGTCATTATCCTCATATGTATTAGGGCTGAAGAACTCAGGAAGCTTTAACCATACATTGCTGCTTAAATAAATACATATAAGTATCATGACAAACAATATTGTATTTTTAAATTTAACTTTTAACATAATTTCCTCTTTACTCAGGAATAGTAATAATCATTTCAGTTCCTTCGTTTATTTGGCTTTTGACGGTAATTGTACAGTTGTGAGCTTCTGCAATCTGTTTAGCTATTGAGAGTCCGAGGCCGGTTCCTCCCATGCCTCTGGCTCTTGCTTTTTCTACACGATAAAATCTTTCAAAAATTCTATCTTGATCCTCTTTTGGAATACCGTACCCGTCATCTTTAATACTTACTAGAACATTCTTTTTGATTTTTTTTGCATCAATCCATACCTTTCCCTTTTCAGGCGTATACTTAACGGCATTTCCTGCAATGTTCAATAAAATTTGCTCAAATCCATCTCTGTCAAACATAATATTTATATCATTCGGTACATTTATATGCATGTCGATATTCTTTTCTTTTATTTGCATTTGCAGTTTTTTTACAACTATATTAACCATGTCTTGCAAATTAATTCTTTCCTTATGCCAAACAGTCTGTTCATAGTCCATTTTTGAAAGACGAAGCAAATCAGTTACAAGCCTTGACATTCTATCGCTTTCAGAATTTATGACATTTAAAAATTCTTCAGCGATTTCCTGTTCTTCCAATGCACCATCCAAAAGAGTTTCTGCATAACTCTTTATTGTTGTTATGGGTGTTTTTAATTCATGGGATACATTCGCGACAAATTCTTTTTGGAGCTTATCAATCCTATGCTGCTCGGTAATATTTTTAAATACAAGAATCACGCCCCCTATCTCATTTTTATTATTCATGAAAGGTGCGTAATCTATGTTGTAAGTTTCTTCATCCTTCTCCACTAAGTCTGTACCGTGATAATCCTTGGACTTAATATAATCAATTGTAATGCTGTCTTTTAAGTTTACTATTACATCATTGAATTTCTCATCAGTGCTTTTAATTGATAAAATATTTTTTGCTACAGGATTTGCATGAATAATATTGCCTGATAAATCAACAGTTAACACTCCGTCTGCCATGTATGTTAATGTGGTTTCCATCTTGCTTTTTTCCTGTTGAAGGCTTGACATTGATCTTTTAAGCTGGTCAATCAGGTAATTGAACATATTGCCTAATTGACCTATTTCATCATCTGATTTTACATTTACCTTCTGCTCAAAATCACCCATGGACATTTGCCTTGCCTTTAAGGTAAGCTCTTTGATTGGCCCTGTTATACTTGTTGAAAGTATCAATCCTAAAAATATTGTAATAGTCAAAGCAATTATAGTAGCCTGCGTCATTATTTGTTTTGATTCATCTACCGTATCGTAAATATAATCGATATTATTAATTAAATATATATATCCTCTTATGCTGCCGTCTGCCTGTACGGGAAAGGACATATGATAATAAAACCTTTGATTTTCCGTATCTTCAAATTGTTCTGCCGGTGCAGTGTGATGAGAAGTTCCATCTAAGGATTTAGTCAATATATAATTATCTATTTTATTATAGTTAAATGCACTTATTCCAATGGATTCCTCCACGCTGCCTGCAATTATTGTCCTGTTGTTATCGTTTAAAATTACATATATATTTTCGTTATAGCCAACCTGCACAGTGCTTATGCTTTCTTGAATTTCTTCGATGTTTTCATCCCAATTGCCGGATTTTAATGTGCTATAGGAATCAATAATTGAACGAATTCGAGCTTCCATGTTTTTTATATTCATGTCAATCTGAATTTTTTCAAGCTGATTTACTATATAAATACCTACTATAGACATAGCAAGAAATACCAACAAAAAATATATTAAAATAAATCTCCATCTGATACTTTTAAACATACTCTCTCCCTTAAAGACATTCAGAAGCGCGTCCCCATACCTCTAACAAATGGGGTTAGGGCATCTTATTTACTCTTAAAGTAATATCCTGTTCCTCGCTTTGTGATTATATATTTATCATCTTCTGTTTCTATCTTCTCTCTTAATCTTCTCACCGTTACATCAACCGTTCTTAAATCACCAAATTCATATCCCCACACTTCCTTAAGAAGGTGTTCTCTGTTAAATACTCTGTCTGAATTTTGGAACAAATATTTTAAAAGATCAAATTCCCTGTTAGTAAGATCTATTATTTCACCATCCTTGCTCACCTCATAAGTGTTCATATCAATGGTAAGATTTCCTACAGAGATAATCTTAGCTTTCATTTCTTCTTCAACCTTTGAAAGCTTCACTCTTCTTAAGTTAGCTTTTACTCTTGCAATTAATTCCTTGTTGCTGAAGGGCTTGGTTATATAATCATCAGCTCCCAATTCAAGTCCCGTAACCTTGTCATTCTCTTCCTCTTTTGCAGTAAGCATGATTATGGGCATCACATATTCCATGCGTATTTCCTTTAAAACATCGAATCCGCTTTTCTTAGGAAGCATGATGTCAAGTATTATCAATTCCGGCTTAAATTGATGCACTGTCTTTATGGCTTCATCTCCGTCATAGGCAGTCTGCACTTCAAAGCCTTCCTTTTGAAGATTATATTTTATTATTTCGGCTATAGGCCTTTCATCATCCACTACTAATATTTTAGGCATTAAATCACCTCTCTTATGGGCGAAGACCTTAAGTCTTTGCTTCATTTTATAGTATTTATTATAACATGTTTTTCGAAAATGAACACCATCTTTATTTAAAAGCATAAATTAATTTAGGTAGGTGAATATAATGAGAAATAATATAGATTTAAATAAAGTATGTCCCGTAATAAAAGGGCGGCTTTCATCAAGCAGCAATAATGCCATGCCCGTTATTATCAGTTATAGGTCCGACAAGAAAATAAAGGAGGGACAAATCAGTTCTTTATCAAATAAATTTAAGCACAGTCTTCCCATTATCAATGGCTGCGCATGTGAAATGAGCACTGAATCAATCCTTAAATTAACAGCTGATCCGGATGTTGAATTTATATCCTATGATTCAAAAGTATTTGCGGTAATGGATGAAGCAAGAAAAACAATCGGAGCTGATCATTCATTAAATACTAAATATACGGGTAAAGGTGTAACTGTTGCAATAATTGATACAGGTATAGCTCCTCATACAGACCTGATATATCCTTCAAACAGAATAATCGGCTTTAAGGATTTTGTAAACAATCGCACAAAGTTTTACGATGATAACGGTCACGGCACCCACTGCGCAGGAATACTTGCAGGAAGCGGTTATTCATCCAAGGGAAAATATAAAGGAATAGCACCGGAAGCTGATATATTATCAATTAAGGTTCTTGATGAAAACGGAAATGGAAACACTTCGGATATTCTATCAACAGTTCAATGGATTATTGAAAACAAGGAGGTTTATAAAACTAAAATAATCAACTTTTCTCTTGGAGCAATCGCTCAATATAAGGAAAGGAGAGATCCCTTGGTAAAGGCTGCAAACAGGGCAATCGAAAAAGACCTTATAGTTGTTGCTGCAGTAGGCAACAGTGGGCCAATGCACAGTACTATTTTATCCCCTGCTACGAGCAGGTATGTAATTTCTGTAGGTTCATTAAACGATAGAGGCAGGTCTTATTATAAAAATGAAACCATTGCTGAATTTTCCAGCAGAGGACCTACATTAGACAGAATTCGAAAGCCTGATTTGATAGCTCCGGGAGTTGATATAATGTCTTTATCCAACAAAAACTTAAGCGGCTACACCACACTGAGCGGAACATCCATGTCTGCACCCATGATATCCGGAGCTGCTGCTTTGCTTTTAAATGAAAACCCCAATTACAGTCACTTTGACATCAAGAGAATACTCCTTAATTCATGTCAAAAAATAAAAGCATCTTCCTATGAACAAGGAGCAGGAGTTTTAGATATGAGGCGAATTTTTTCATAATAAAGGGAGCTTCTGCTCCCTTATGACAATATTTTTCCTTTTCCCATAGTCTGAGCCTTCTTCAGCAGCTCCTCAGCCTTTTCAATAAATACTTCCAATGTTTCGCCTCTGTATTCTACAAGAGCTCCGCTTACTTGGATACTATTTTTGCTAATATTTAAGTCGTATCTGTTAATTTCTGTTTTTACTTTTTCAACAACTATTTTTGCTATATCAAGCTCAACATTGTTCAATATCATTATGAATTTATCATTTCCATATCTGCCTGCCATATCTATTTTTCTGGCGGACAAACTGAGTATGCGGGCTATATCCTGCAAAACCAAATCTCCCGTTTCCATACCGTATTTAAGATTGAACTCTGTAAAATCGTCAATATCTATCAATAACACACAAAAGGCAGTCCCTTCTTCCTTATAGCTTTGTATGCTGTGTTTTATGCAGTCGTTAATAAACTGAAAGTTATATAAATTGGTAAGGGGCTCGATGCTGGCTCTTGATTTTAATTCCTTTTCCAAATGCTCTATTTGTCTGTCCCTTTCAAGAATTAATCTTCTTATTTCTCTTTTGTGAGTTAAGTCTTGTATCGTCAAGTAAAATGTATCATCTTTAAACCCGAAAATATTGAATTTAACAAATTTCTCAAAGACATTTACATATTGTTCAATAACTGTATGTTCATTGGTCATTGCTGCTTCACATAATATTTTTGGCCAGTCAAATATTGAATCCTTAAGTTTAGGGAATACTTCTGTCATATTCCTGCCAATTAATTGGTCTAATGATTTATTGGTAATATCCTCTAATCGCTTATTAGCATAAATGGCATTAATATCAAACTTACCCTCATGATAGCTCATCCTGCAATGAACAAAAGCATCCGATATATAATCAGCAAACTCTTTCATAAGTACAGCCTCCTTTAGTAGAAATCATCAAATTCAGAATTTATAAGCTTTCTTACTGTTTTATTCACCGTTTCATATTCAAAACCTTTTCCAATTAAATAATTCGACAGCTTGGCCATCTTTTTACGGGTATCATTTTCTTTTATACTTGAAAGTTTCTTCCCCCCTAACTGATAGGCTCTTCCTTCTTCACTCTCTGCAGTAATAATCTTTATTTTTTCTTCTATTAATTTTTTATCTATACCCTTGTAATATAATGCTTCCTTTATTTTACGAATACCGTGATTTGAAATGTTGATTTTGTCGTTAATAAACATTTCACAATATCTTTCATCATCTAAGTATTTCTGCTTCTTAAGCTTAATTATGGCATTGTCAATTAATTTAGGCTCAAAGCCTTTTCTTTGCATTTTAAGCCTTAATTCACCTTCGCTTTTGGCACATCTTGAAAGAACGGAAATTCCGTAATTATAAACACTTATTTTTTCCTCCGAGCTGAGTATGTCATCAATTAGAGCATCATCTAATTCCATACCTTTTTTCAGTGAATAATTAATCATTATGCTTATATCTACAGAAAACCCATATTCATCATCTATGTAAATATTAAATCTTTCTTTATTTTTCTTCTGGTACTCTATTTTTGTAATCTTTTTCATTTTTTCCTCTTTTTTATATTAGCACAGATGAGAAACAATTTCAATATTATTATAATGTTAATAAATAAGAGGCTCTATACTTTAACGGCAAAGGTATGTTTTTAAAAGACAAAAAAACTTGGGGAAACCCAAGCTTTTTTTGGTTAGGGCATCTTTATGACATGCTTTGTTGATTTTTAGTAAAGGTTGCGCAATCAGTTTCATGTGATGTGGTTGCGTTGCGCCTTTGCACTTCAATTTTCTGAGCGTTGCAATGATCTCCCTCGGCATAATAGTAACATGTGTTTACAACACATTTGATGCCGGGGTTATGACTTTCCATTTTTTGTACCTTGCCTTGCATATTATGTCTCCTTATTTATTTTTGAAAGTAGCCTTTCAAAAATATTATGCCCGTGAAAGAATTTTTTATAATATAAATTTTTTACTTACAAAATTCTTCGGCAATTTTGGTATATATTTCCACATAGTTTACCAAATCAACAACCGGAATTTTCTC
>JAAYPY010000186.1 GCA_012519555.1 Tissierellia bacterium
ATTCACTAAAGGCATCATTTGCGGCTTGATAATCCAACTTGGCTATTTTTCTTACAAGCAAGCCAAAAGGAGTATCCTTAAATTCTCTCTGATAATCTTCGACTGTTCCAAGTTCACCGGTTAGAATCTGCTCTAAGTCCTTATAATCATCTTGGGTAAGCGGAATATTATTTCTCAGTTTGTAGATAGCTATATGGTCCCGATGTTCTTCTATATACCTATTAACCTTAAATTTGTAATCTTCAAAGGTAAATCCGGGATCAATATCTTTGCCCTCCTGAATGAAAGTAACTTCATCCTGAAGATTGGTATATATATTTTTTCTATGATTTCCTCCATCCGCAATAAACTTTATTAGTTCACGAAGTTCAATACGTACCTTTTCAAAAATTAATATATTAGGGTTTGCCCAGAATTCTTCAGTAATAATAGTATTAATCAATTCAATCTTGTTATCAATTTGAGGAATAGTTCCTCTGCTTAAAAGGCAGGTACTAATTGATATAAGCTTTCGCCTGCTTCTGTTATACCTCGCCTTGCTGCTTTCTATCAGTGAAAGCATAAGCCCATACATGAAATTATCAAACAATTTTGCAAATTCATCGGTCTCTTCCATGTAAACTAGAGGTGCCAAATAATTTATTAAGTCATGCTTATCCGTATCTGAAAGGCATACAAAGGCCTCCTCATTTTTATACTTTTCCACATACTGTAACTGCAATTTTACTAATATAAGCTCCGTATTTAATGCGTTTATCTGTACTAGTACCGTTTCTATAAGGGAATTTCGAAGTTTTTGATACTCTTCATCCATAAAAGCAGAATGTTGAAGATGATGAATCAATCGTATCCTTTTAGCAAATATTGCTTCTGTAATGCTTTGTGTTTCACTGCCTTCAATTCCATCCTTGTTAGTCCTGAAAAACTCAAAATTTCTGAGATAATCAAATATCAGAAAGTACTGCTTATCCTGATCAGGTCCAAACAAATCCTTGCATAATCTTGTCCCACGGCCAATCATTTGCCAGAACTTTATTTTGGAACGGACACGTTTGAAAAATACCAAATTAACGATTTCAGGGACATCAATTCCAGTATCCATCATATCAACCGAAACGGCTATATGGGGTTCCTTATCAGCAACCTTAAAGTCTAAAATAATAGTTTCAGCGTAATCATCATCGCAAACCACCCGTTTTGCAAAACTGCCTTTATACTGGGGATATAGTGCATTAAACCTGTCTATGATATATTGAGCGTGTTTTTTGTTTTGTGCAAAAATAATGGTCTTTCCTAACCTATCCCCACTGGCTACTTTGATTCCTTTTGTCATAAGATCTTCAAGAACCATATCCACAGTTGACTGGTTAAATATAAACTCATTTAGTTCAGGCGGAGGAATAAAATCAGGCATTTCACCTTCTTCATCAGTAAAATCCTCTTCATAACGTTCTTTGTCCTCTTCGGAGAGTTCATCATATACAATTCCCTGCTCAAGAAACTTAGTCTTGACCTCGATATTATGATATGGAACCAGAACATGATCAACATTTACCGCTGTTTCATATTCATATGCGTAAGTCGGCACCCCCCTTTCAAGTTCAAAGAAATCATAGGTATTCCGGTCAACTTCATTTCTGGGCGTAGCTGTTAAACCGACTAATAAAGCATCGAAATATTCAAATATGGCTCGATATTTCTTAAATATACTCCTGTGAGCCTCATCTATAATGATTAGATCGAAATGGGCTGGTGAGAAAAGCCGTTGTCCTGCATCATTTTTTGCCGTATCAATGGAATTTAGCATAGTAGGATAGGTTGAGAAAACAATACGCGCGTTTTTATCCTCCCTGTTATTGATAAGTTTGCATAGGGACATATCCGGAAGATAGTTTTTAAAAGCGTCTTTTGCTTGATTTACCAAGGCGATCCTGTCAGCTAAAAACAATATATTTGTCACATATCCTCCACGGGACAAAACATCTGTTAAGCTGGCAGCCGTTCTTGTTTTTCCTGTTCCTGTCGCCATAACCAGCAAAAATTTTCTGTGACCTCTTTCGATGTTATCGCAAACAGCTCGGATAGCCTCTTTTTGATAATAGCGATCCGTTATTTTATCATCTATAGGAACCTCATCTAGTGCTTTTCTTTCGTTACGGCGGTTCATCAGTTTTTCCAAATCGGCTTTGGAAAATAGGCCGCTAACCTTTCGCTGTGGTGATGTCACATCATCCCAAATATATGTTTCAAAGCCATTTGTGGTAAACATAATCGGCCTTCTACCTGTCATTTTCTCCAGGCAATCAGTATACAGCTTTGCCTTTTGGGTTCCAATTTTCGGATCTTTTGATGTGCGCTTTGCCTCGATAACAGCAAGGGGTAAGCCGTCTTTCCCGTAAAGCACATAGTCGGCATAACCCTTTTCTGTCGGATTTGGCATACCGAAAAGTTCTACTTCTTCTTGCATATCATCACCAAATATCCAGCCAAGCAGTTTCAATTCCACATCGATATACTTTTTACGGGTGAGGAATTCGGAAATATCAACAGGTGTAAAATGCCTCTCTTCTTTATTTACAGTTCTTTCCGCAGTGAACTTTGCGCTCATGGCAGCAACCTTAGCGCGCAGAGCTTCAATTTCGGAATCCTTCTGTTCGATAAGGCTGTTCATTTCCTTGATTTTAACTTCGTCAAGAATAACTTTTTCATCCGGAATATTTGCTTCATTAAATCGGCGTTCTTTATAATCGGTTCCATAACAATAATCAATCCACTGAACAAATTCAAAAAGAGCTGACAGAGACAAAACAGCGTCACCATAACTGACTGATTTGCTCGTATGAACTGCTAAATTACCAAGATTAATAATATATCTTAACTTGCTCCAGGTTTGCTTGTGCATCGAAAATCTGAAGGAAGGCTCGTGAATTAACGCCTGCAAATTATCTTTATAGGGCATTTTCATAGCGTTATCTGCTGAATACACCCATTTTACTGCAAGCTCCAAGGCTCTGCGGCAGCCAATTGCAGACATAGCCGGAGATGTGGCAAGTACCCGCTCGGCCTCTATGCAGGCTAGAGAAAACAATTTGTATTCTGATTTACTTTGCAAAAATTCAAAGTTAGCAGGCATTTATTTCACCTCAGCTTTTTAGTCAAAATATTGACTCATTAAGCTGTCAAACAGTAGTTGTGTCTCTTCGATGGCTTTTTTCACTAAGGCTTTCTGTTCTTCGATTGACATAATAATTTTAGCAAATTCAACTTGTAGTGGAAACGGTGGCAATGGTACTAAAAACTTACTAAAAAATGATGCCGGCACTCTTTTTTGACCTGCGCTTCCTGTCATGAACTTTTCAGCACTATTTCTGAACATTGGCAATACCGATAAATAATACAGCCATTGACTATTTGAAATCCCTTTTTTAGGCCTTAAAACATGAAATTCTGTAGAACCAAAGCCAATATGATTTTTTAAACCTCTGGCTATTGCTCCTTTACCATTTTCCATACAGGGTGTAATTTTAGCAAATAACACATCGTTTTCATAGAAATAAGTAAAACCTGTTTTGACTTCCTTATATTTTTTTATCTCGCTTGTATTAATTTCTCCATTTGTCGAGACACTCGACATAGCAATGAAAGATACTTCTAAATCATCCGTAAAATAATTAATTTCTGTCTTTTTAGGATTGATATAACAGCAGCTTGATAATTTTTTTCTTTCCCAACCTTTATCATTTGTTACTGGATCACCAAACATATCATAAAAGATTAATTTAATAAGGTTATCCAGTTCGGCAAGTTGCTGTTTGCGCATGGTAAGAAGCTCTAATGCGGCGTCCAAGGTTTTTGCTATTCGCTTTTGGGTTTCAAGAGGTGGAAGAGGCATCATAATATTCAATAAATTATTTTTTGTAAGACTTGGGATGGTAACAGTTGTACTTAGCTTATCAAAATTGTATTTTACGCAAAAATAATATAAATATTTAGCAAATAATCGGTTTCTCTTAGGTATTAATCCAAATGCTGTATCCACATTCCAGAACTTCTCATTAACATAAATGGGCTTATTAATATTGCCCTTTCTTCCAATTATAACACTATCTCCTTCGCAAAGATAATCATTTGCATATCCAATAATTCCTCCACTACCATAGATGGGGTATTGCCCTCTTGAATCTTCTACTTTTTTTTGATTTTTACCATTTTTTATGTCAGTCACTTCACTCCATTTTACCATTTTCCACCTACTCACCAATAAGCCCCCTTAACTCCTCCATCTTGTCAACAATATCACGGCTCAGTTTATCTAGACGATCCATAATCACCATAGGCGGATCATATTGAACCTTTTCATATACAACCTCTTTATACCGGTTGATTGATAAATCATAATCGTTGGCAACAATGGCTGATTTTTCAACAAAGAAGCTCTGTTCGGTCGGTTTACGTTCAACCTCTCCATCAAGGTTATGAAATCGTGCAAGAATGTCAGGAATATCATTGTCCACAATAGTAGAACGTTTATCGTCAAGGGAGTATCCGTCTGCTTTCATATCATAGAACCAAACCTTATCAGTGCCACCTGCTCCTGTCTTAGTGAACACTAATACTGCAGTGCTTACACCGGCATAAGGTTTGAAAACCCCTCTGGGCATGGATATAACAGCACGCAAATGATGATTTTCAACCAGTTCTTTACGTAAAGCCTTATGGGCATTCGTAGCGCCGAATAATACACCATCGGGAACAATACATGCGCAGCGCCCACCCTTCCGTAACATTCTCAGAAAGAGTGCTACATATAAAAGCTCAGTCTTTTTTGTATTAGAAACAGCTTTTAGGTTATCATTGATACTTTCTGTATCAATTGTACCTGTAAAAGGTGGATTTGCAAGTATTATATCGTACTTTGACGAAATTGTATTTTGCTTGGAAATACTGTCAACATAATTAATGACCGGTTGTGTAATTGAATGGAGCATTAAGTTCATAGCTGATATACGCAGCATGGTTCTGTCTATATCAAAGCCCGTAAACATATCCCCGGAAAAATGATTCCATTGCTCATTTGTCATCTCTGATTCGTATTTTTCACGGATATATTCTGCTGAAGAGACAAGAAATCCCGCAGTGCCACAAGCCGGGTCGCATATCTTATCATTGGGTGTAGGCTCAACAAGGCGCACCATCATGTCCCTTATATGCTTAGGAGTTCTAAACTGGCCATTTTGTCCTGCTGTAGATAATTTACTCAACATATACTCGTAGACATCACCCTGCATATCGCGATCTTTTATATCCTGCTCATAGAGTTCATCCAGACCAGTTATAATCTTTTGCAGTACTTGCGGTGTGGGAATCAGGAACGCGGCATCCTGCATATATCTGGAGAAAGCTGATACATTATCCCCATTAAGAGCCTTAATAAACGGAAATACTTTATTGGCAACAATATCATATATTTTACGGGAATCCATTGTTTTAAATTTACTCCAACGCATGGATTGCCCTTCTTCATCATGCGGAAATATCTTTTTGAGCTTCTCACCGCTGATAGCTTCGAATTGTTCTTTCTCCAATTCTTTTTCATCAAGTGCTCTGATAAATATTAAATATGTAAGCTGTTCTATTACAGTTAAAGGGTTTGTAATACCACCAGCCCAAATATCGGTCCATATTTTATCAATCTTATTCTTGATTTCTCCGGTTATCATAAGTGTACTCCTTTAATATAACAGGCTGTAATTTCATATGTTTAATTCAATTATAACAAACCCGGAGTTAATTACAAATTAAGAGCTATATATTATTTATAAAATCATATTGTGAGTGTTTAGATATTCTTAAAGTTTTTAGCTGCAATAACATCCCACTGAGTTATTAAACCTAAAATTTTCTCGTTTTCTCTTCCGTTTTCTGTGATAAACACCGCAGCAATCCTCTTGTTTCCTATTATATCGGATTTAAATACCTCTTCTATTTCTATAACAGTAATAGTTCTTGGTCTAAAAAGAAAGCATTCACTACAGTGGTTATTTAGAGGTATAAACTCTATAAAATCCTTTATTTTAAATTCATCATCAATAAGAACATTTTTATTATTTACGATATAAGAAAAAATTGTGTTTTCACTAAATACACCAATTAACTTATTGTTTTCGATCACAGGCACATGGGTGAAAGATCTGTTATTCATTACTTCCATTACTGCTATGATACTGTCTTCTAATGAAATCTTAAATATATCTTTCCCCCTTATTGCTAGTGTATCTAAAGCTAATGGTGGATTCAAAATTTGGCTCTTCAGTTTATCATACTTGTTCAAAATTATTTCATGTGGTTCAGCAATAGGCTCAAACTGGTTCTTGTATGGATTATGTACAATTGCATTTCTTAGCTCCGCATATGATATCAAGTCATCTGCATAAGTTTTTATAATCAAATTACCTTTGTCTATTAATCTTCTTATGAGTTCTTTGTGCGACACCCAGGATTCTACATTAAGTTCCTTTCTCATGAATACATCAATCTCGTTATATATTGCTAGGAATTTTTCTGAATTACTCATATCTCTAACCATTGTTTATTACACCTCCATTATACGTATTGTTTCATTTTCCATTAAATAGTATCGATTTACTATAGAGAAAAGAAGAAATGACAACATCCTTAGCAAGTATTTACAGTTGCTATTTTACTTATTATACCATATTGGTTCATTTTATTACAGAAGATTTGATTCTTCATGAAGCAGATACCATATGCTTTTCTATTTTTTCAGAACTATATTATAAAATAAGATAGGAGAATCTCCAATTCCAACCTCCGGGCAGTTTTTACATAAGCTTTTTCGACACACAAGCCTTACTTAAAACATATATTATTTTATAGAATATTATGTTAATAACTAAAAATACATAAATGAAAGGATGTGAAAAAGCAATGAGTCATTCGAAATACGATTACTCCGATATTCAAGGGCTTAAAGAAAAAGGGGAATCTGAAGAGGCTGCAGTAAAGGTAAATCCTACGGACCCGGAGTCTATCCCGAAATTCGTCGATCCGCTGCCGATCCCGGCCTTGGCAAAGCCTGTCAATAGATGTGATGATTTGGAACAAGAACGCGAACTTTTTTACCACATCGTGATGAAACAGACAAAGCATAGATTCCATAGGGATTTTCCATTAACGACCGTTTGGGGATATAACGGAATGTGCCCGGGTCCTACTATAGAGGTTCAAAAAGACGTTCCGGTCAAAATTAAATGGGAGAATCGTCTGCCCGATAAACACATTTTCCCTGTAGATCATACTCTTCACGGAACGATGGATACACCGGATGTGAGAACAGTAGTACA
>JAAYPY010000187.1 GCA_012519555.1 Tissierellia bacterium
AGAAATATCAGACAGGCATTCAGCAGGCAAAAGGCTTTAGAAAAAATAAAAAAAATGGAGAAGCCTGCTCTTGGAAGTAAAAAGGTTAAATTAAAGTTTACACCTAAAATCAGCAGCGGCAGAGATGTGTTAAGTGTAAGAGATCTTGCTGTATCATTTGATGGCTATCAGCTTTTTAAAAATGTTAATATAAGTGTCTATAGGGGTGAAAAGATTGGCATTATAGGACCTAACGGTATAGGCAAGTCAACGCTGCTAAAAATTATCGCTAATATTAAAACCGATTATGAGGGAGAAATAAGCTTTGGTCATCAAGTCCATACAGGATATTTCGACCAAGAGCAGACAAATTTAGATAGTGAAAATACTGTAATTGATGAAATCTGGGATGAAGCACCTGCTCTGAATTATTATGAAATTCGAAGAATTCTTGCACAATTTTTGTTTTACGGAGATGATATGTATAAGATAGTGGAAGAGCTGAGCGGCGGCGAAAAAGGAAGATTGTCGCTTTTAAAGCTTATGACTTCCAATGCAAATTTTTTGCTCTTGGATGAACCTACAAATCATTTGGACATTGATTCTAAGGAAGTATTGGAAGACTCGCTTATTAACTATGAAGGAACAGTCTTGGTTGTCTCTCATGACAGATATTTTTTGAACAAGGTTGTGAATAAGATTTATGATTTGTCTGAAGACGGAGTATTTGAATACTTAGGGAATTATGACTACTATCTTGAGAAGAAGGCAGAGCTTGAGGAAACTAATGATGAAGTAACTATAAACAAAACAAAGACTCAAATAAATGCAGAAAAGAAAAAGGAACGCGAGCTCATAAGAGACAGGCAACAGCGGGAAAAAAACATTCGTGAGCTTGAAGAAAAGATTCTTATGCATGAAAATGAAATTCATGAATTAGAAACCAAATTATGTCAACCTTCGACATATGCTGACACTTTTCTAATTATGAATCTGAATGAAAAATTAAACATTCGTAAAGAAGAACTTCAAGAGCTATACACTTTATGGGAAGAATTCATAGATAATTAAAAAAAGTTATCCACTCTATGTTAGTTACTTGTGTATAAGATTTGCCTATTTTACTTGTATCAACAGCTTTATCCACAGCTGTTGATACTTTTTTTCGAGTAACTGTTAATCAATTTGCAAGTTCTAAATTTGGCATTGCATTTAGTGATGAATCGGCAAATTTTTTTGTTAAATATTTATAATATCCGGCGCATCCAATCATGGCTGCATTATCTGTGCATAAAAGCGGAGAAGGCTTCATAAATATATAGTTATGGCTTAAACATTTTTCCTCAAGTCTTTCTCTGAGACAGCTGTTGGATGCAACCCCTCCGGCTAATGCAATGGTGCTTAAGTTCTCCTGTTTTGCTGCCTTTATTGTTTTCATTACCAATACGTCAACCACCGCCTCTTGAAAGCTTGCCGCAACATCTTCCATTTTAACGGTTTCATTCTTTTGCCTTGAATTATTAAGATAGTTTAAAACTGCTGATTTTAAGCCGCTGAAACTGAAATCAAATGTATCATCATCAATAATTGCTCTGGGAAATTTTATTGCATCCTTGTTTCCTGCCTTAGCTGCCTTGTCAATCAAGGGTCCTCCCGGATATCCCAGTCCGATTGCTCTTGCTACCTTGTCAAAAGCTTCTCCTGCAGCATCGTCTCTGGTCATTCCCAAGATTTTATGTATTCCGTAATCCTTAACATGAATCAGATGAGTATGACCGCCCGAAACCACAAGACAGAGGAATGGGGGCTTAAGCTCTTTATTTTCAATGTAGTTTGCATTTATATGTCCTTCGATATGATTTACACCGATCAAGGGTCTTTCCCAGGCATAGGAAAGCCCCTTAGCAAAATTAATCCCCACCAACAAGGCTCCCACTAAACCGGGACCGTAAGTCACGGCAATTGCGTCTATGTCCTTGGGCTCTGCCTTGGCTTCAATCATAGCCCTTGATACTACATCATTGATATTTTCAATATGTTTTCTTGAGGCAACCTCAGGTACCACGCCTCCAAATTCTTTATGAATTTCTATTTGAGATGATATTATACTGGATAAAACGTTTCTCCCATTTTCAACTACAGAAGCTGCAGTTTCATCACAGGATGTTTCTATGGCAAGTATTAAAGTTTTTTCGTTTATATTTTCCTTCATGCGAAATATTTTCCTCCGTGTTTTCCTGAACTGATTATACTACTGGAAGCTTCACAATTCAAGAAGAAAAAAGAGATGCTTCGCTGCGCTCAGGATGACAAAGCGTCATTCCAAACAATTAGTGAAGAATCTCATATAAACGTGTCCCCATACCTCTAATAAATGTACCCCGGTCCCCTTGATATTAATTTAGGGTGACTTTTCCTTTTTTGTTTGTTCTCCAAACGTGGAGTCCCAAAGCAAGACCTATAACTCCATAAACCATGAAGGTTCTGAAGTATTCTCCCAAGAGGGCATTTCCAAACAAGGACAAGCCTATTTCAGGAGACATTATAAACATTGAGTTAAACAATAGTGTACCCCAAATTGCATGTTTCACCCCTGCCCTTTGAGTTGAAGCTCCTCCAACCAAAAGTGCCGCAACTGAAAACAATCCTATTTGCATGTGAGCACCGTATGTGTTGAGGGTACCCATATTCTGCAGGTACATAATTTGCCCCCATGCCGCAAATACAGTTGACATTATTGTTGCAATAATTCTTGTTTTATCAACATTGATGCCTGATACCTCTGCAATGTGCTGGCTTTGACCGACACTTCTGAAATCCTGTCCAAGCTTTGTCTTCAGAATCAACTCATTGAATATACAGAGAGCTACTATCAATAATCCTGTTACTACCGGAACTTTTCTTACCATCATCAGGCTTGAATTTGTTGTAATTGCATAAAGGCTGATTACAATCATAACCAAGCTCAGAATGATGTTTAATACTGTCATTGTCATGTTATATCTGTACAAGCTTGGATTCTTTTTATTTCTTATTATTTTCCATATCTGTAATAAGAGAATGGCTGCAAATACAGCTAATATAGCCCACATGAAGGGAATCTCCCAAATTTTGTCCAAGGCGTATTTAAGTCCGCCCTTGTCATATGCTCCCATGTCTACGGTCATTCTCACACCTATGCCGTCAGGCTTAATCATGGGATGGGTATTGGGAACTTTTATTATTACACCTACAACAAATAGGAATAAGAACTGATATAAACCATTGGCAAAATAACCTACCATTAAGCTGGCAATCATCTCTTGACCTCTTGTTTTGTTGTAGAGTATGCCTGTTAAATATCCGAATAAGGTTGCTATGGGCAAGGCTATAAGCATTGTTAACAAAAGCCCGTTAAGACCGCCCCAGCCGAAATATAATACGATTGCTAGCGCTATTTGACCTGCCATGGCACCTACAACTATACCAAAGTTCAGCCCCAGACCTGCCACTACCGGAATTATCAAAGATAAAACAAGGAATGCATTCCTGAAGAAACGGCTTGATAGTTCTGTCAGGAAAAAGTTCATTGTTACGCCGTCTGATACTAAGAAGCCAAATATTGTAAAGGCAACGAATATTAAGGAGACAATATTATCTGCTAACCATGTAGATACTTTAGAAGTATTTAATCTTTCGGAGATATTTTCATTATTCATTAGTTATCGCCTCCTTTAACCTGTGTCAGTGCATAGAGAATTATTCCGTTTTGGATAACCATACGGAGTATTTCGGATAAATCTGTTCCTTCAAACAATTGATTTGCAACAGGAAGCGCCGTGGTAAAAAGACCTTGATATATTAATACGCCTATTATTACATGAGATACCTTTGCTCTTGAAGCAGAAGCCCCGCCTATTAATACGGCAGCAACCGCGGCAAAGGCCATCATAAGTGGTGCCGTATAAAGCTGTGCATAGCCGTAACCCTGAGAATAAACTATAATACCGATGGCTCCCAAAATTGTAGACAATACATTTGCTTTTATTCTGCATCTGTCGATATTTATACCCGAAGATTGGGCAAATTTAGGATTTATACCTCCTGCCGATATGGCTATACCTGATTTTGACCTAAAATACAGCCATACTATGATACAACATATGAAAAATATTAAAAGCATTCCCGTTGGGATTATTATTCCGCTTTCGCCGTTTATGGTAATAAAACCTTTTTCTCCAAATAATGAAAACCTTAAGAAATTACTTAATATATGCGCTCCACCGATTGCATCAAGCTGTATTGTTTCTCTTAAGCCTTTTCCTATGAACCAACCCATATTAGGGCTTTGAAAAGGTATCATGAGCCATGCCAAACACATTGCCGCAACAATTGAAAATCCTGTGTAGGTGGCAATTGTCATTTCTGAGCCTTTAACGGCATTCAAGAGCCTTCCGTACAAGTATCCTACAAGAGTTGCCAAGGGTATGGCAAAAGCAATTGATACAAATAACCATGCCCAACCGGTAAATCCAAATTCTATGGAGCAAACTAAGGCAAATAAGCCGCACACTACACCTACTGGCAAGGCAAAGTTAGGACCTGTTCCTGATTGTATTGAAGGAACCATGGCCAATACCAATATACCGTTCATACCGGCTCGCTTTATTGTGTCGCTTAATAAGGTAATAACGGATATTCCCAAAGCTCCTCCTGCAATAAGCAGGAGTATCCAGAAGCCGCCTATAAAAATTGTAGGAAATCCTATTTTATTAACGATATCTCTGAAAGTTGTCTTTTTTCTTTTTACTTCTACCATTATGCTTCCCTCCCTTCAGAATTTCCATTTCCGCTGCCTGACATCATCAAGCCGAACTCAGCATCCGGTGCATCGGGTGGAAGCTCTCCTTCAACCTTACCTTCGCAAATTATCAAAATTCTGTCACATATACTTCTCAATTCAGCCAATTCAGAGGAAGTCATTATTATAGTCATGCCTTCGTTATTTAACTGCTTGAGTAAATCAAGCACTAATTTTTTTGCTCCTATGTCAATTCCCCTGGTTGGCTCGGAAACCAAAAGAAGCTCGGGATTCAATGTCAATGCCCTTGCAACACATACTTTTTGTTGGTTGCCGCCGCTTAGGCTGCCTACCCTCTGCATGGAGGAGGTGCATCTTATATCTAAATCTTTTATCATTTTGTTGGCATGTTCTCTAATTTTAGCGGAATCCTTCAGTTTAACGGGGCCAAAATTATTTAAAAATTCATTGTTTATCTGCATGGCTGAAAATACAATATTGGATTCTATCGATTCATCCAATAAAAGACCGACGCCTTTCCTGTCTTCGCTTACAAAAGCCATGCCGGATTTAATCGCAGATTTTGGATCATTCAGAGCTGATTTTTTACCTTTAAATTCAACTTCTCCTTTAGCAGGAAATATACCCATCAAGCCGTTGGCAATACCTAATTTCCCTTGGCCTGCAAGTCCGCCTATGCCTACTATTTCTCCCTTTTTAACTTTTAAGTCAACACCCTTTACTCTTTCACCGGGCATTGCAACATGTAAATTTTTTATGTCTAATATTGTTTCATCAACAATATTTCTATTCAAACCTTCTTCTCTGTCTAAGGTGATGCTTCTTCCCACCATCAACTGGGCTATTTCGTATTTGTTGGTGTCTTCTATATTTTTTGTAGCTACATGCTCTCCGTCTCGTAAAACGGTTACTGCATCTGCCACTTCTATAATTTCATCTAGTCTGTGACTTATAAATAAAATGCCTATTCCCTTCTGTGCAAGTTTTTTCATAGCCTTCAACAGATTCGCCGCTTCTGTTTCCGTTAATACGGCAGTGGGCTCATCAAAAACAAGAATCTTTAATCCTGTTTTATCGATTTCTCTTGCAATTTCAATAAATTGCATATGACCAACCGGAAGACCTGCTACTTGTACATATTCTTCTATATCCATGTCCAATAAATCCAAGGCTTTCCTTGTGTCTTCGTTCATTCTTTTTATATTTAGTGTTTCCAGACGTTTCCCGAATATGGAGCTTACTAGGTTAGGTTTTGTTATTTCCCTGTTAAGCTTAATATTTTCCATGATAGTAAAGCCGGGGATAAGCATAAATTCCTGATGAACCATGCCTATTCCATAGTCCATGGCATCATGCGGACTTTTAATATTTGCCTCTTTGCCTTCTATTTCTATGGTTCCTTCAAATCCGCCGGTTGTATGAATAACCGACATTCCAAATAGAATATTCATCAAGGTGGATTTCCCTGCGCCGTTTTCGCCTATAAGCGCATGAATTTCACCCCTTTTAAGCTCTATGTTTATATCCTTCAGTACCTTGTTTCCGGAATATTCTTTTGAAACATTTTTTAAGCTAAGAAGGTTATCACTCATTACTACCTCCTGTTGTATGACATTACTAATTAGCAAAGGAATGAATCAGAAGTTCCTAATAAGAAATTCTGAAACATTCCTTAATAATTTATTATTTAGTTTTATTAAATTATTGATTAATCAATAATATGTTCTTCTCCGTAAGTTAAGAAGTCCATAATAATTAATCTGAAATGTGGAATTTCTAATCCTTCTTCTGTGTATGGACTTGTAGAAACTGTCAATTTAGCATATTCAGCCATTTTTTCTTCAAGCACTTCTATATCAAGCTCATCGCCTACATTACCGTTAATCCATTCAATGATGTATTCGGTTGAAGCTACTGTATTCATCATAGCAACAGGTACCGGCCAGGTTGAGAATCTTCCTAAAACTCCTTTTTCCTTCAATGCTTTGGCAGTTTCGCTTATTACTTTTGCCATAGCATCAACAGAGTAACCTGTAGACTCAATACCTAAAGCAGACGGATATCCGTGATATGGTGACGGGCAGCATGGCTGCGGATAAATTGCTCCTTCATCAACTGTCGCTTTAATAAGCGGAGTCTGCATTGCACAGTTTGTTGAGAAGAATGCTGTATCTTTTCCAAATCTTTCAACTAACTTGGGCACGTCTTCAAGAATAAACTGCTGTGCTCCCGGTACTCCAACATCACTTGTTGGGTCTGGTGCTGTAGCATCATAGAATTCAAGTCCGATTTCTTCACATTTATCAATCATTAATTGACGTCTTGCTGCAAGCATTACTATTGACATATGTCTGGGGAATGAATAGTGTACCAATGTTTTTGCTCCCAATTTCTGTGCTTGTACAGGAATATTATCTCCCATCTTCAATTCGTCAGGATTAAGTATTAAGTCGGCTCTTTCTGCAACATCAGGCGGATTTTCCTGTGGTGTACAGTAAGAAATAAATATGTCATCACGAGTTTCCAACAGTTTATCTACCGCTGCATTTGTTCCGGGAACAGCTTGATTTATAATCAATCCCTTAACATCCGGGTTAGATCCGATTTTTGCAATTGTAGAAATCATTTGTTCCTGTTCAGTCATGAAGTTATCAGGCCATAATACGTGCATGATTTTATCTTCACCGTATCTTTGAACCATAAGTTCAGCTGAACGATATTCTTCTTCGTTTTGAGAAAGAGTGTTTGTAACAATGGCTATAATACCTTCAAACGCTTCTTCTTCCGCTGCAGGCTCCTCGGCTGCAGGTTCTTCTCCTCCCGGCCCCTCAGCAGGTTCTTCTGCTGCAGGCGGTGGTATTTGTGCCGGCTGACCACATGCTGCTAATGTTAATACCATCATTAAAGCCAGCAATAGACTTATAAATCTTTTCATTACTTGTCCCTCCTAATTTACACAATTAAAAAATATGTATTCTCATTATAATTGAATATAAATCGCTTGTCAAACTATTTTTGAAAACGTTATACAGCTTTAAGCCACAAACTATTAGTTATGTCTACATAATGCATACAGTTCGATATGATTCAACTTATAATTAAAATTAGAAAATCTTTACATTCTCTTAAGAAAAATTGAAAAAAAGGGAGTTTTACTCCCTAATCTTCAAGGTTCTCTAAAAACTTCCTCATTTTTCTTTTTTGCTCCGGTGTCAGGAATTTTTCGAAGTTTTTTAAATCCTCAATCTTTTTATTATATTCTTGTTCACCATATTGCTGTTTGAGTTTTTTGCTCATATTTTTTGCATCCCTTAAAATTTCTTCCTCTGATTTCCCTTCATATTTCTTTTTGAAATCTTGAAATTGCTTATTATTTATAAAATCATTCGCTTTAGCTTCTGCATGCTTATATTCTTTGCTCTCCTTAATTTTATTTATTTCATTATCACTTCTAAATATATTTGACATTCAGCTACCTCCTATATGTTATATAATATGCCGATGACCTCATTTAATTACAATTTTATGCTTATTGGCTTTCTCTTTACAATGTAACATAATCATCC
>JAAYPY010000035.1 GCA_012519555.1 Tissierellia bacterium
ATTGCTATTACTTTTATATTAGGAATATTAATAGTTTATAATTATGCCGTAATTACTGACAAGCAAATGGAGCTGAATAATTTAGGTATCGAAATAACAAATCTCAATAATGAAATTGACAAATATAATATAGCTTTGGAGAGTATAAAAAACACTAACAGCATTGAGGAAATGGCTAAGGTTTATTTAGGTATGAACTATCCCACAAGGAAGCAGACAGTATTTGTAGACTTTACATATGGCTCTGATACGACCGAAGAAAATAATATAATGGCAAAGGATGAAAATCTGTTAGTAGGATTAATTGACAAGGTAAGAAGTTTCATTCGATAAGGGGGTTGCCATATGAAGAAGCGTGCAAAAAGCACTACTAACCTTCAAAATAAAAGAAGGATGTTGTTTTTTTTAGTATGCTTTTTTTTAGTTACCATGGCTTTAGTAATAAGACTTGGTTACATACAACTAATAAAGGGTGAAGAATACAGAAAGCAAGCAATGGAAAACTGGTCAAGGGATATTACCATAAGTGCCAAAAGAGGTACAATCTACGATGCCAAAGGCAAGAAATTGGCAGTAAGTATTAATTCCAACACTGTAACATGTTTTCCCGCAGATGTGAAAAAAAGCGTAAAGCCTGCCATAGATAATACGGAAAATGAAGATGACAGTATTTTAACCGCTATATTAAAAAAGCTAAACAAAACAATGTTTACGGAAGAAACACTATCTGAGAAAATACCTTTAAATACTAAGACTCCGGAAGAGATTGCGCAGATTTTATCGGATATTTTGGAGATGGATTATGAGGAAGTCCTGGAAAAAATAACATCCAACTATAATTATGTGGTTCTTAAAAAATGGATAACCGATGAGCAGGCACAAAAAATCAGGGAGCAGGAATTAAGCGGCATAAGTATTATTGAAGATAATAAGAGGGTTTATCCCTACGGGAATTTCGCACCCTATGTATTAGGTTTCACAAATATTGACCAAGACGGTCTATATGGAGTTGAAGCTACATATAATGATTATCTGACCGGAATTCCGGGGAGAACTGTTGTAAATACAGATGCTTACGGTAGGGAGCTGCCCTTTGGATATAACGAATACTATGAATCTCAGGACGGCTCAGGGGTTGTACTTACCATAGATGAAGTAATACAGCATTATGCAGAATCGGCTGCAGAGAAGGTTATGGCAGATTATAACGCAAAACGGGCAACAATTATTGTGATGGACCCGAATACAAGCGATATTTTAGCAATGGCATCAAAGCCTGATTATGATCCCAATGACCCTAAAGTTCCCATAGATGAAAATATACAAGCCCAATGGGCGACCTTATCCAATGAAGAACTGCAAAATGCCTGGTTTGACATGTGGAGAAATCCTGCGGTTAATGATGTATACGAGCCCGGCTCCACATTTAAGCTTATAACCACGGCAACTGCTCTGGAAGAAAATGCTGCAACACTCAACTCTACATATTTTTGTGACGGTTATGTAAGACAAATTACAAGTCATAATATAAAGTGTTGGAGATATTACAGACCTCACGGACAGCAGACCTTGTCCGAAGCAATACAACACTCATGCAACGATGCGCTTGCAGAAATAGGTCTTGATATTGGAAAGGATACATTTTACAAATACCTGAGATCCTTCGGTTTTGAAGAGCAATCAGGTATTATGCTCAATGGAGAGGCAACAGGTATTGTAAAGAAACCTGAATACATGAAGGATGTAGATGTTGTAACCCAGGCTTTCGGTCATGGTGTTGCAATAACTCCAATACAATTGACTAATGCAGTTGCGGCAATTTCAAACGGCGGTAATTTAATGGTGCCGAGAATTGTGAAGCAGCTCATTGACCAAGATGGAAATATTATTAAAAATTTCGATACAGAAGTAAGAAGAAAAGTAATCTCTGAAGAAACATCAAAAATTATGCTGCAAATAATGAAGGATTCCGCAGAAGCCGGAACAAAACAGGCTTATAGACCCGGATACAGAATAGGCGGAAAGTCAGGAACAGCACAAAAGGTTATTGACGGTAAATACGTTGAAGGGAAGTTTATATCTTCTTTTATCGGCGTTGCTCCGGTTGATAATCCCAGGGCTGTTGCCTTGGTAATGGTTGACGAACCCGACAGCAGTATCGGTTACTACGGAAGTATTGTTGCAGGACCCGTTGCTGCGGATTTATTGGAGAACACACTTAAATATTATGATGTAGAGCCGGTTTACACAGAAGAAGAATTAGGTCATGTGGAAAAACAAATGGTCATTGTTCCAAATTTGTTGGGTATGACAATTGCAGAAGCCACCGATGCACTGATTAATGCAGGTTTGGAAAGCAACATAACCATAGAAGTAGAAGCTGATAGAACGGTTAAATCACAATTCCCAAAAGCCGGTGAGCAAGTAGTTAAGTCTTCCATGGTTACACTGATACTAAACTGACACGAAAAACTGTTTGAGCAGAGCGAGTCCCCAAATCAGGCTCTGAGAAACGGGGTTAGGGCATACTTGTATTTGGTTTTTAATTATGATAAAATTGCACATACTATCATACATTTATATAGGAGTATACTTATGAATATAAAAGAAATGCTTAAAGGGATGGACTATTTAAGCTATATGGGTGGAGACAATATTAAAATAACAGGCATTACAAATGATTCAAGAAAAATTAACAAAAATGATATATTTGTGGCAATCAAGGGTTTTACAGACGACGGTCACAAGTTTATAGAAAATGCATTGGAAAGTGGAGCATCTGCCGTTATTTGCGAAAATATTCCTGAAAATGTAAGAGGTAAAAGCAATTTCATCCTTGTTAAATCGGCGAGAAAATCAATGGCTGAAGCAGCTAATATTATTTACGGACGTCCTTCGGAAAAAATGAATATTACCGGAGTTACGGGAACCAACGGCAAAACCAGCACTACATATTTATTAAACGGAATCTTTGATTATTTAGGGGATAAATCAGGAATAATAGGAACCATGGGTGTTCTTATTGACGGTAAAAAAATCAAGGTTGACAACACTACACCTGAATCCTTTGACATACAGCGATATTTGGCAATGATGCTTGAAAAAGGTATTACTCATTGTTGTATGGAGGTTTCGTCTCATGCCCTGGAACTGAACAGAGTCGATAAGGTTCATATTGACGTGGGGATTTTCACCAATGTTACCAGGGACCATTTAGATTTTCATAAAACAATGGAAAATTATTATCAGGCAAAGAAAAAACTATTTCATCTTACAAAGGTAAACAATATTATAAATGTGGATGACCCTTACGGCTTAAGACTTTACAATGAACTTATGGAAGAAGGAATCAAAGCAATCTCAATAGGTATCGAAAATAATGCAGATATAAAAGCTTCAAACTTGAAAACTACCATGAAGGGGACCACCTTTGACCTTAATGTGTTTGGCATTGAGAAAAGAGCCCACGTAAATACTCCCGGAACATTCAGTGTTCTTAATTCGCTTGGAGCCTTGGGTGCAGCATATGCATTGGGGGTAAATTTAGATGATATTATTGAAGCTTTAAAAGAAATAAAGGGAGTTACGGGAAGATTTGAAATACTGCCTAATAAACTAAATTGCACCATAATTCTTGACTTTGCCCATACACCGGATGGTCTTCAGAAGGTAATGGATACCATAAATGAGTTTGCGGAAGGAAGAAAAATTGTTATGTTTGGAGCGGGAGGAGAAAGAGATTTGTCAAGACGTGCTCCCATGGGAGAAATTGCAGGCAAGTACTGTGACTTAAGCATACTTACATCCGACAATCCGAGATTCGAAGACCCTTATGAAATATGCATGGAAATTGCCCAAGGTGTAAAAAAGTATGGCGGTGAATACAAAATAATTGTTGAGCGCGACCAAGCCATATATTATGCTATTGACAATAGCCAAGAAAAAGATGTAATATTATTAGCCGGAAAATCTACAGAACCTTATCAGGATATTGGAACCGAAAAGGTGCCATATGATGAAACCATGCTTGCAAAGAGAGCAATAAAAGAAGTGGAGAAAAAAAGAGGGGTTTAAGGTATAGGGACACACCTCTTAATATAGGGCAAGTCTCCGTGGGTAAGAAGAGTGTCCCCGAATTTTGAATGTGATATAACCAATGAATTAGGAGTAATCATGCAAAATAACCTAGAAATTATAAGAGTAATTATTGTATCCTTTTTAATAGCACTATTCTTAGGACCGGTTGTAATCCCGGTCTTAAAACGCCTTAAAGTAGGACAAAGTATCCGAGAGGACGGACCCAAAAGTCATTTAACCAAGTCGGGAACCCCTACCATGGGCGGGATTATTATTATATTAGCAATTTTAGCTTCGATGATTACCGGAAGGCTCTTTACGAAAGAAATCCGAGCAGTAATCTTCTTCATGTTGGGCTTTGGTGCCGTAGGTTTTATAGATGATTTCATAAAGGTAGTAATGAGACAGAATGAAGGATTAAAACCACATCAAAAAATTGCGGGACAGCTCATTTTTTCTGTTCTTCTTGCCTGGTACGGCTCAAAATACAGCGCCATGGGAACCACGTTAATGATTCCATTCGTAAATATTCATATTAATTTAGGTGTTCTATACATACCCTTCATTACATTTATTGCCTTAGGTACTGTCAATGCTGTGAATTTGACCGACGGTCTGGATGGTCTTAACACCGGAGTAACTTTGATAGTTATGTCGGCTTTCAGTTTGATAGCAAACAGCTTAAAAGAGACAAATCAAATATATGAAGGAATATCATTGATAAGTGCTGCAACAAGCGGTGCCTGCCTTGGATTTCTAAAGCATAACGCAAATCCCGCCAAAGTATTTATGGGAGATATCGGTTCCTTGGCCTTAGGCGGTATTGTTTCATCTGTTGCTGTTTTATCCGGCACAGTTTTATTAATACCCATAATTGGCGGCATATATTTTGTTGAAGCTCTTTCAGTTATTATTCAAGTTTCTCATTATAAGAGAACAAGAAGGAGAATATTTAAAATGGCACCCTTGCATCATCATTTTGAAATGTGCGGCTGGAAAGAAACAAAGGTAGTGGCGGTCTTTTGGATTGCTACTTTGATATTGGCATTTATAGGTATTTATTCAATATAAGCAACATAAGATAATAATGGGCATTTTATAAGGAAGGTAAAAAATGAATGTACTTGTGGTAGGATTGGGTGTTTCGGGTATCGCCTGCATAAAGGGATTAAGTAAGTCAGACGTGAAAATTTATGCATTTGATGAATCATCTAAAGAAAATTTAAAAGACAGATTAAAAGAAATAGAAGGTATAGATGTTGAATACTTCTTCGGTAATGAAGAAATAAATAAAATAAATATCAAAAAGATAAATTATGCTATAAAAAGTCCCGGTATTAAATATGAAGCTCCGATTATTGAAAAACTTATTAAAAATAATATCGAGGTAATAAGTGACATAGAAGCGGCTTACAGAGCCACAAATTCAACCATTGTTTCCATATCAGGGACAAACGGCAAAACAACCACCACAACTCTCATCGGTGAAATGGTTAGAGAAAGCAAAAAGCCCTACAAGGTAACGGGAAATATAGGCTTTGGAATATATTATGATGCAATAACAGCAAAGGAAGAAGATATTCTTGTGGCTGAGGTAAGCAGTTTTCAGTTAGCAGGTACTTCAAAGTACAAACCCCATATCAGTGTCTTAACCAATATTACTCCTGACCATTTAGATTATCATCACACAATAGAAAGTTATGTAGAGGCAAAATTCAAAAATGCAATTTATCAAGATGAAAATGATTATGCAATATTAAATTATGAAGACTCTACAATCAGGAATCATATAGATAAAATAAAGGCTAAAAAAATATTTTTCAGCTCCGAAAGACTATTAGAGAGTGGAATATTTGTAGAGAATGGCCATGTTTTTTACAGAAAGAACAATAATAAAGAATTTATAATAAAGGCAAAGGAAATTTTTATTCCGGGAAAACATAATTTGGAAAATGCAATGGCTGCTGCCGGTGCCGCCATAGCTTTGGGAATAGAGATTAGTGTTATTGCCAAGGTTTTAAAAGAATTTAAAGGTGTCGAGCACCGCCTTGAATTTACCGGTGAATACAAGAAAGTTAAATTTTATAACGATTCGAAAGGAACAAATCCTGATGCTTCCATAAAGGCAATTCAAGGAATCGACAAACCGATAATATTGATAGCGGGAGGCTATGACAAACAGTCACCCTATGATGATTTTATCAAAGCATTTGACAATAAGGTAAAGGCTTTGATTCTTTTAGGTCAGACAGCGGAAGATATTAATAAATGTGCTTTGAAATACGGGTTTAGAAATATTTACAGAGTTGAAACCATGGATGAGGCTGTGAAAAAAAGCTTTGAATTGGCAGAAGAAGGGGATAATGTTCTTTTATCTCCCGCATGTGCCAGCTGGGGAATGTACCCTAATTATGAAGTCAGGGGCAGAGATTTTAAGGAAAGGGTAAATTATTATGGAGGAAACAATAAGAAAATCTAAAGCAAGATCAATTGACTGGGTCTTGGTTTTTGTAATTGTGTTATTGGTTTTGTTTGGATTTTTAATGGTTTACAGCGCCTCTTATCCGGACGGATATTATAAATACGGGGGAGACCCATTTTATTTCTTAAGGAAACAAGTTATAGCTGCCGGAGCGGGACTTCTAGGAATGATTTTTTTTGCAAATCTTCCTTACATAATTTATAAAAAATTCAGCAAACTTATACTCTTTGCATGCATAGGCTTAGCGACACTTACCATTGTAATAGGAATTGCCTCAAACGGTGCCCAGAGGTGGATAGAAATCGGAGGTATATCTTTACAGCCCTCGGAAATAATAAAAATCGGCGCTGTTCTTTATATGGCTGATTATTTAACTAAAAAAAGAGATGAGCTTTTATCCTTCACAAAAGGCTTTTTACCTTCATTATTCTATATAGGATTTTTTTGCGCTTTAATTGCAATACAGGACGATTTAAGCACTGCAGTTATATTAGGCGGAACACTTATGGTTATGTTCTTTTGTGCAGGAGCAAGAATCAGCCATTTAATATTACTTTTTATTCTTGCGCTTGCAGGGATAATAGGGTTGATCGCAATGCAACCATATCGAATATCACGAATAATTGTGTTTTTTGATCCTTTCAAATACCCCTTGGATGAAGGTTATCAGATAATAAATTCACTCTTTGCCTTGGGTACGGGAGGATTATTTGGTATGGGAGTAGGTAAAAGCAGACAAAAATTTTTCCATTTGCCGGAAGCATATAATGACTTTATTTTTTCAATAATAGGAGAAGAGTTAGGCTTTGTCGGAGGAGTGTTAGTAATGCTGGCATTTGTAGTATTTGCATGGAGAGGACTAAGAATTTCCATGAATACTGCTGATTTTTTTGGAAGTCAGACTGCTCTTGGCTTGACTGTAATAGTCTTAGCACAGTTTATAATCCACGTAGCGGTTGCAACATCTTCAATGCCTCCCACAGGAAGAGCCCTGCCCTTCATAAGTGCAGGAGGTTCATCGATAATGTTTTTATTGTGTTCCATGGGGATACTGCTTAATATTTCGAAATATTCCAATACCTATAGGAGTTAAAGATGTCCAGAGGGGAGGGTTCTCAGCGGACATTTGATAACAGTACCCCCGTCCCCTTGTCATGTTCGTCCCCTTGTCATGTTTTGGTGAAGGCGACGGCGTCATTATTTAAAAGGAATGGTAAAATAAATGAGAGTTTTGATAACAGGCGGAGGTACCGGAGGTCACATAAATCCGGCATTGGCAATAGCACAAAAGGTAAAAAGCCAAGTACCTTCTGATTCTATTTTGTTTGTAGGAAGCAGAAACAGTCTTGAAAGCGAGCTTATCCCAAAGGAAGGCTTTGAGTTTAAAGCTGTCACGGCTAAATATTTAAGAAGAAAAATAACCTTGGATAACATTAGAACCTTATTTGCTTCAGCAAAGGGGGTTATGGAATCAATTAAAATAATAAATGAATTTAAGCCAAATATAGTTGTAGGGACGGGAGGATATGTGAGTGGTCCCGTTGTTCTGGCTGCTCATATTAAAAAAGTTCCTACCATGATATTGGAGCAAAATGTTTATCCGGGTATAACCAATAAATTATTGAGCAGAATTGCAGACAAGGTAGGAATAAGTTTTGAAGAAGCAAGAAAATATTTTCCAGAGAGTGTGCAAGATAAACTAATTATGGTGGGTAACCCCGTTAGAAAGGAAATAATTGCAGCCGACAGGAGAAAATCTAGGATCAAATATAATTTAAAACCAGAGGATGTTTTTATTTATTCATTCGGCGGCAGCGGGGGGCAGGTAAGCCTAAACGAAGCGATAATTGATGTTATAAAAAAATTCAACGGACATAATAATGTAAAGATACTTCACGTAACAGGCAAGAAACTTTATGATGTATTCATGGAAAAGTTGAATGAAAATATTAAATTAGATAGAAATATTGAAATTAAAGATTATATGTTCGAAGCACCTCTTGCGCTTTCTGCTGCAGACATTGTAATAGGAAGTGCCGGGGCTATTACGATTGCAGAAATTACTGCAATCGGAGTACCTGCAATTTTAATTCCGAAAACATATACTGCTGAAAATCATCAGGAATATAATGCTCGCGCTTTGGAAAAGGAAGGTGCGGCATTAGTTATATTGGAAAAAGATTTAACCGGCAGTACACTTCTTAAATCGATCAAAGAAATTATCGAAAACAAGGGCAAGTTAAGAACTATGGCACTGAATTCCAAAAGACTTGGTAATTCCGACGTTGAAAATAAAATTTACGCAACTATGATAGCTCTCGTTAATTCACAAAAGTAACAAGTGAAAAATATGTGCATAACATATAATATGAATTAGCTTGTTGCGGAGGGATAAAGATGGGAAGCTTTATTGTTGAAGGAAGAAACAGTCTTGAAGGAATTGTCGATATCGGTGGCTCAAAAAATGCTGCTCTTCCTATTTTAGCAAGCACTGTAATTACCGGAAGGGAATATATCCTTGAAAATATACCGGATATTGAAGATGTAAGAGACATGCTTGAAATATTGAACATCATGGGTTGCAGTATCCAATTTGAAAATGGTATTGCCTTAATTGATACGAGAGGTTTAAATACTCATATAGTTCCTGAAAAATTAGTAAGGAAAATAAGATCATCAATTATTTTAATGGGAGCTGTTCTGCAGCGTACCGGAAAAGTGGAAGTTGCCTATCCCGGAGGCTGCGAAATAGGTCTTCGTCCCATTGATTTGCATTTAAAAGGTTTAAGAAAATTAGGCGTTGAGATATTAGAAAAAAACGGCTTGTTGGTTGGTAGGGTAAATGAGCCGGTTAGTTGTGATATTCATCTTGATTACCCAAGTGTTGGTGCAACCGAAAACATTATGCTGTTTGCAGTTGGGAACCAAGGTAAAACAACTATTTATAATCCGGCAAGGGAGCCTGAAATTACTGACTTGCAAAATTTTTTAAATATATGTGGTTTTTGTGTAAATGGTGCAGGAACGGGTATTATTACTATTGAAGGTAAAAAAGCAGAAAATACAGATACTGTAGAATACAAAATTATTTCCGACCGTATTGAGGCAGGAACTTATTTGAGTGCAGCAGCATCGATGAAGAGCAAAATTTACATAAGAAACATAGAAAAATCTCATTTTAAGTCGATTACTACTTTGTATGAAGATGCGGGATGCGAAATAAGAGAAAGGCACGGAACTATAGTTATTGCAAATAGCAAAAGGATAAAAGCAGTAGAAAAAATCACAACTCAGCCTTATCCTGGATTTCCTACTGATATGCAGGCTCAGGTTATGGCATCTATGGCTGTGGCAGACGGGATTTCAATAATTGAAGAAACTGTTTTTGACAGCAGGTTTAAACATGTTCCCGAACTGCAAAAAATGGGCGCAAGCATTACGACCATCGGAAGAGCAGCAGTGGTGGAGGGTGTAGAAAAACTTTTCAGTGCTGAGGTTGAAGCTAAGGATTTAAGAGGGGGAGCTGCACTTGTGATTGCAGCAATGGGAGCAGAAGGCACATCCAAGATAAACAACATTCATCATATAAAAAGAGGATATGAAAAATTCATATATAAATTACAAAACTTAGGTGTAATAATTACAGAGATAGATTAGCTAATGAAATGACAACGGAGGGGGGACACACCTCTAAAGCAGGGTTAGCTTTGGAGATAGCCTTTAGAGGATGTCCTCGCTAATACAATGGATGAAAGAAACAACAAAAGAAGACTAAGGAAGAAGAAAAAAAGAAAAAATAAAAAGCTATTAGTGAGTGTAGCAGCTTTTTTTACAGCTGCTCTAGTAGTTGTTTTTTGCATTTACTATGTATATTATGATACCCCATATTTCGAACTGGCTAATGTTGACATTGACGGTAATTCAACATATAGTAATGAATATATAATAGAAAAATCAGGTATAGAAATAGGAAAGAAAATACTTGATATTGACAGATCAAAAGTTAAAGAAAATCTTGAAAAAGAAGTTTATATAGAAAGCGTAAGGGTAGTCTACCAGCTTCCAAATAAAATATTTTTGGATATTACCGAAAGAGTGGACAAATATCAAGTATTTTCAAACAGAGAGTACATAATAATTGATAAAAATGGTATAGTATTGAGAAAAAGCACTGATAAATTAGGCTTATTAACTATTGAAAGTTATACGGATATAGTATACAATGTAGGGGATAGCATTCAATTTGCAGGTGTTGAAAGCAAACAAAAAATATTTGATGCAATAGAATATTTAAACAATGAATATGGAAGCGATGCCATAAAAAGTTATATTGTTGACTTGAGAAACAGCTTTTTATTTAAAACACAATATGGAACTGAAGTAAGGATAGACTTAAGTGAGGATGTAAAATACCAGATAGTTTTTGCTATGAAAATTATCAACGAGAGATTAAATAATAATTTAACGGTGGCAACAGGTTTAATCGATTTTACCAAGGGCGACAGTCCTGTATATATTGAGGACTAATGGAGGATAACTAATGAAAAAAATGTGGCAAAAAGTAATGATGTTTGCTATAAGCCTAATTTTAGGGATTATCTTAATTACTCAAGTGAGAACAAAAAGCAATGTTTTAGGCAACATTAGTTTTGGTGATAAAACAGCTGAGATGAATGAGGAGTTAGCAAAGCTGAACCTAGAAAAAAATAGGCTCAGGGATGAATTGGAGTCTCTTAAACAAAAGAATAAAGAAAATGAAGAATTGTTTAAGAGTGCTGAAGAAGAATTTTTGAGACTCAGTGAGGAACTTGAAGTTCATAAGATAATATCCGGCTATTATGATGTTAAAGGTCCTGGAACCATAATAACCATAGATGCAGATCCAAACGCATATTTGAGTCTTGCATCCAGCCATCAGTACATATTAGCCTTAATCAGCTACTTAAATAATGCAGGTGTTGAAGCTATTTCTATAAATGGTCAAAGGTATACCAACTATACCGAAATCGTGCCTGTTTTAGAGCATATAAACGTAAACGGCGTGGCCATGGTGCTTCCATTAGAAATAAAGGCAATAGGCAATTCAGACACAATAAAAGCTTCACTGAATTTTGTAGGCGGTATTGTATCACAGCTTAATAATATAGGATATATAATTGAAACGGAAGATTCGGATGAAATATTCATTCAGCGTTATGACGGAGAAAAACAGTTCAAATATGCAATCCCAATAAATAGGGATGAAGATAATTAAGGGGTGGGCATTATAAAAAGGTCATTTAATATAATAGCTTTCGTGTTGGTTTTTTTAGTAACCGCATCCATTGTAAACGGAGCAGATGCCGGAATTGACGAGAATACCATATATACCATTAAAAATTTAAATAAGTATTCACGAAGTATTGAAGAAATGAAACTTTTAGTCGATAATATGCAAAATGCAGTGGATAACGAAAGAAAAACTATTGCTGAATATGAAGCAAAGAAATATTTGGACGACATAATCGAGCTTAATTCTCAGATTGAGCAAATTAAGCTTTACAATGGTTTTACGGATGTCAGGGGTCCCGGTATATTGCTTAGGGTTTCAGACAACATCAGTGAAGATACGGACTTAGGTATTATGGAAAGAATAGTTCATGATGTTGATATTGTTGTTTTGTTAAACGATTTAAAAGCTGCAGGTGCAGAAGCCATAGAAATTAACGGAAAAAGAATAACAAACTTATCAGAAGTTATTTGTGCAGGACCTTTGATTAGAGTAAACAATGAAGTTATTCCTGCTCCCTTTGTTATAATAGCAATAGGAGATATGGATAAATTATATGAAGCCGTTACTGAGGAAGGTACCTATGCCTGGGAATTAAAGAATACATACGGAATGGAAGTAGTTGCAGCAAAAGGTTATAATTTGACAGTCAGACGATTTAGAGGAATTAATTATGAAGCCAAATATGCTGAAATAGTAAAAGAAGGGGTAGAATAAATGATATATGTTGCAGCCGGTTTAATTTTAGGCATAGTCGCAGGATTGAACTTAAATCTTGTTTACAATTCAAATTATATAGTGTATATATCACTAACCATATTAGCAATATTAAATACAATTATTAACTTGCTTCATGATAACAAAACATCAGAATTAACAATTGCAAAAAGTTTGGCTTTTTTATTAACAGA
Source organism: Tissierellia bacterium (assembly GCA_012519555.1). Lineage (GTDB taxonomy): Bacteria > Bacillota > Clostridia > Tissierellales > Sedimentibacteraceae > Sedimentibacter. The sequence goes on from JAAYPY010000035.1 coordinate 12,740, forward strand.
CTTGTTATTTGCCTTATTATTGGGATTTGTAGGTGAGCAACTAGGTCTGCCCATTTATTTAGCAGCGGTTTTTGCATTCGGAAACAATATTTATAAAAAATTAAGGAACTTGGTTGATATTTATCTTGAAAAGTTTGATAAAAACAAGTAAACTCAATATTAAGGAAATTCTTTCAAAACTATCCCCCGTGAACAACACTCTTATAAACGTTAACAAACCTAAATATGGGGTTAGATCATGAAAAATGTGTATGAATATTATTAAATATATGATATAATAGTATAAATAGTATGTAAAAATTTCTCTCTTGTAGGAGGTCAATATATGTTTCAATTTGAAGAACCATCAGAAAGACTTGCAAATATTAAAGTAATAGGTGTAGGCGGGGGCGGCAACAATGCTGTAAACAGAATGATTGATGCCGGTGTCAGAGGCGTTAATTTTATTAGTATAAATACGGACAAACAGGCTCTATGCACATCAAAAGCGGAAATAAAATTTCAAATAGGTGAAAAGTTGACAAATGGTTTAGGAGCAGGCTCTAAACCGGAAATAGGAGAAAAAGCGGCTGAAGAAAATAAACAAGATATTGCTGATTTAGTAGAGGGTGCAGATATGGTTTTCATAACCGCAGGCATGGGCGGCGGTACAGGAACCGGAGCAGCTCCTTTAATTGCGAATATTGCCAAGTCCATGGGTATACTTACGGTTGCTGTTGTAACAAAGCCTTTTATGTTTGAAGGAAGATGCAGAATGAAAAATGCCGAAATGGGACTAAAAAAACTAAAGGATAATATAGATACCTTGGTTGTTATCCCAAACGATAAACTTTTAGAGATAACAGACAAAAAAACCACTATGTTAGAGGCTTTTGCCATGGCAGATGATGTATTGAGACAGGGCATACAGGGTATATCTGATTTAATAGCAATACCTGCCATAATGAATCTTGATTTTGCAGACGTTGAGACAATCATGTCCGGTCAAGGTCTTGCTCACATGGGTATCGGACAGGCTTCAGGAGAAAACAGAGCATTAAACGCAGTAAAACAAGCAATTCAAAGTCCGCTTTTGGAAACATCCATAAATGGAGCAAGAGGGGTACTTGTAAATATTACCGGTGGTGTAAGCATGGGAATTCATGAAGTTAATGAAGCAGCAAAACTGATTGAAGAAGCAGCTGACCCTGAAGCAAACTTAATTTACGGAGCAAATATTGACGAAGCCATGGGGGATTCAGTAAAGATAACGGTTATTGCAACAGGTTTCGGAGAAGCCGGAGCCAAAAAAGTCGAGGGATTGTTAAATGAGAAAGACGATAAAAAAACAGAAAACCCCTTCGATTTTACGATACCAAGCTTCTTAAACAAAAAGCCTTAACCCCAAGGCCTTCCGCAACTAATTCCCAATTTATGCGACGATAGACAATATAGGTCCGGGGACACCCTTTGAGGTCGTCCCCAAACAATACAGCTTGTTCCTTGAATTTCCAAAAAATAATGATTGACAATTAAAGGCGGATGTGTTAGTCTTTAATTGTATTACAGATGTATTTATGGATTTCACATGTTTTTAGATATTATATGTGGCTGTATATAATATGTAAAAATATGTGAAATTTTTTTACTCATGGAATATAATAATATTTAGGAGGTACTCATGGAACAGGGTACAGTAAAATGGTTTAACTCAGAAAAAGGATTTGGATTTATCACAAAAGATGACGGAAATGACGTTTTCGTACATTTCTCGGCTATCCAGGGAGAAGGATTCAAAACTCTTGAAGAAGGTCAAAAAGTAAGCTTTGACGTTACTCAAGGGAACAGAGGAGACCAAGCGGCTAACGTTCAAAGAATATAAGCAGCGGTAAAAGAAAAAATCGGGAGAAATCCCGATTTTTTTTCAATGTGTTTCACTAATTTCTGATATATGGTATAATGAATACAATCAATGAAGCAAAGACTTTTTGATATTCTGAAGGTTTATTCAATATAATAATAAAAAGACATATTTTGATGCAAAGGTGAAATAGGAAAGGTAAATATGGAATTTAAAAATTGGTTTAAAGAAAAAGTTAATATTATCGATGAATACTTAGGCCAAGTTATTGAGGCAAAAGAAAACCCTCAAAAAAAAATATATGAAGCTATGAATTACAGCCTATTATCAGGGGGAAAGAGACTGAGACCAGTGTTTTTTTTAGGCGCTTATGAACTTTTTAAGGATGACATAAAAGAAGCTTTGCCATTTGCCTGCTCAATGGAAATGATTCATACATATTCATTGATTCATGATGATTTGCCGGCTATGGACAATGATGATTACCGAAGAGGCAAATTATCAAATCACAAAAAATTTGGTGAAGCAACAGCAATACTTGCCGGAGACGGACTGCTTAATAAAGCCTATGAAATAGGTTTAGAGGCCGCAATCAAATTGAGAAGTATAAATGCAATAAAGGCTCTAAAGACAATTGCCGACTCCTCCGGTACGGAAGGTATGATTGGAGGACAGGTAATAGATATGGATTGCGAAGTTAAAATCAGCTCCATTGAAGAGCTTAAACATATGTATGCACTAAAAACAGGAGCTATCATAAAAAGCAGCGTAACAGCAGGAGCCATATTAGCAGGAGCAAATGAAGAAGAAATAAGAACATTGGGAACTTACGCCCAAAAGATAGGCCTGGCATTTCAAATAGAAGATGATATTTTGGACATTACAAGTACTCAGGAGAAATTAGGCAAGGCAATCGGAAGCGATGCTGCAAACAATAAAATTACATACCTCACATTTAAAAGTATTGATGAGGCAAAAAAGGACATAGAAAAGTTCACGGAAGAAGCAATTGAAAGCTTGAGCATATTCGGTGATAGAGCAATCTATCTTATCGAATTAGCAAAGTATCTAACAAGGAGAGAAAAATAACAAAGGGGGCAAATTTCATGCCCCCGTAATTAGCAGCTCGGCTATTTCGTCTACATTTCCTGCCCCCATGGTGATAATTATATCACCTTTTTTTGCTTTTGTTTTGACTATATCAACAGCATCTTGGAAGCTTTCTGCATAGATTGCAACTTTTGAATACTCCTTCATTTTATTAATTATATCTTTAGAATGAATTACACCGGTATTTTTTTCTCTTGCAGCATAAATATCTACAAGTATTGTTTCATCAGACATAGACAAAGCTTCAGCAAATCCGTCTAGCAGCTTTATGGTTCTCGTATAGGTATGAGGCTGAAAAACAGTGATTATTCTGCCTTCGGCATAGGAGCGGGCAGTCTTTAATGTAGCTTTCATCTCTGAAGGGTGGTGAGCATAATCATCAATAACAAGAGCTCCGTTTGTTTCACCTTTATATTCATATCTTCTGTGGGTGCCCTTAAAATTATATAATCCTTTTGCTACTGTTTCAGGCTTGATACCTAAGGACAAGCATGCAGCACAGGTTGCCAGTGAATTAAGAATATTATGTTCGCCAAATACCTTAAGTTTAATTTCAGCAATTCTTTCGCCCCTGTTCATCAGGGTATATGAAGGCTCTGGGATAAGTTTTATATCTTGGGCATAGTATGTACCCTTATCAAGACCAAAGGTTACAATATTGCATTTTAAATTATTGAACAAATGACTGTATGCTTCATTGACAATCAAATAACCATCATCAGGTAATTTTTGTGCATATTCTATAAATGCGTTTTCAATATCTTTTATATCCTTATAATAATCAAGGTGATCCTCTTCAACGTTCAAAACCACTTCCATTGTAGGATTGAATTTAAGAAAATTCCTTCTATATTCACAAGCTTCAGTCAAGAGAAGTTCATAAGAGCCGTGAAGCAAATTTCCCCCCAAGGAATCCATTTCACCCCCTAAAAAAATTGTGGGAGCTAAATCCGTTTCTATCAAAACAGATGAAAGCATTCCTGTAGTTGTAGTTTTGCCGTGAGTGCCTGAAACACATATGGCATGACTGTAATTTTTCATGACAAATCCTAAAAATTCTGCCCTGTCCATTATTTCGATATTTAGTTCCTTTGCTTTTAAAAGCTCCGGATTATCATCTGCGATTGCAGATGTATATACTAGCAAGTCAATATCATCATTTATGTTATTGCTGTCATGTCCTAAGAAAATATTTGCGCCTGCGGTTTGCAGTTTTCTGATAATTTTTGAATTATTTCTGTCAGAGCCTGATACCTTGATTCCCTCCTCAAGCATTATTTCAGCCAATGCGCTCATGCTTATTCCGCCGATTCCAATAAAATATATATGATTAAAGTTGTATTTCATTATGGTCTCCTTGAATGTGTAATGTATTTTATATTTATTCAGGTCAAAAAATTATATTCTAAATATTATAACATGCATGTATATATTGTTCAATGTAATTTTTATCATTCATCACAGGTGGCTAACTCCGTATTTAGGGTTAGGGCATCTCGCATTCGAAGAAATATGTTAGGGCATCTTTATTTCTTGATTTTTTGAATATATGAATGTATAATAGCAATGTTATGATTAGAACACAAAATAGTTTTACATTCAGGGCAATAGCAAAAGGTGCTCGAATAGCAAAAAAACAAAACACAGGATTTATATGAAAATAATAGCAAGAAACATAAAAGATACTGAAAAGTTAGGAAAAATAATAGCAAAGCGCATTGAAAAAGGCACCGTTATTTGTCTGGACGGAGAATTAGGGGTCGGGAAAACCGCCCTTACTCAGTTTATAGCCAAAGAATTTGGTGTGAAAGAAAATATTATAAGTCCTACTTTTACAATTATTAAAGAATATGAAGGAAAGCTTCCTTTTTACCACATGGATGTGTACCGCATAGACTCGGAAGATGATATGTATGATTTAGGATATGATGAATATATATATTCTGAGGGAGTTACTATAATAGAGTGGGCTGATTTAATTAAAGGAATGCTTCCCGAAGAAAGAATAAATATTGAAATTAAAAGAATTGATGATGAAAAAAGAGAAATAAACATAGAAGGAAAAGGACTAATTTTTGAAAAATTAGTATGGGAGTTAAGCAATGAAAATACTTTCAATTGAATCAGCATCTGTAACAGCGTCCTGTTGTGTATCCGAAGGTGAAAATATTTTAGGAGAATACACATTAAGACATAAAAAAACTCACTCGGAAAAGCTTATGCCCTTAATTGAAGAACTGATGAAAGAATTAGAACTAAAGATCAATGATATTGATCTTATTGCAGTTTCAAAAGGTCCCGGTTCTTATACCGGACTGAGAATTGGAGCGGCTATTGCAAAAAGCTTAGCATTTGCCGCGGATATTAAGATTGCCGGTGTTCCTACCATGAAATCATTGGCGGCTAATGTTTATGATGAAGATAAGCTGATTGTCCCCATAATGGATGCAAAAGCAGGAAGAATATATACCGGTGTATATAAATGGCAAAATGGCGAGTGCAAGGAAGTATTAGAACAATTCCCATGTAATATAGATGAATTGATTGAAATATTAAATGATTATAAGGAGCCGATAATATTTAACGGAGACGGCTCCGTAAATTACAGGGATAGAATTGAAAATGTTTTAAACAGTAAAATATATTTTGCGCCTGAAGTTTTCAATTATCTGAAAGCAACAACACTTGCATTTGTTGCTTTCAGAATGGCGGTTAAGGGGGAAACTGTTTCAGCGAAGGATTTTAAGCCGCAATATTTGCGCTTGTCTCAGGCAGAAAGAAACAAGAAGTAAGAGGTGTGTATGGGGGAGGTTATTATTCGAGGAATGCTTCCTAAAGACATAGACCAAATAATGAACATAGAAAGAATATGTTTTTCATTGCCCTGGTCTAAAGCATCCTTTGAAAATGAACTAAGAAATGAATTAGCATATTATCAGGTTGCCGAAATTTCGGGTAATATTGTAGCTTATATGGGTATGTGGAGAATTATTGATGAATGTCACATAACAAATGTTGCTGTATTGCCTGAATACAGAAACAAAGGAATAGCAAGTATGCTTATTGAGAAAATGATTGAAATATGCAGATGCTCAGAAATTTCTGACATGACTCTTGAAGTCAGGGTATCAAATGAGCCGGCAATTAATTTGTACAAGAAACATGGGTTTTTTGCTGTAGGGAAGAGACCGAGATACTATTTTAAACCCGTGGAGGATGCACTAATAATGTGGAGGAAGATGCCCTAACCTACAAGTAGAGATAACCTTCAAGACCTAAGGAGAACAAATGAGAAGGAAAAATAAATATAAGATAAGAAGGACTATAATTGTTCTTGCAACTTTGTTGTTAATATTGTTTGGAGTATTTTTGATAATTGAAAAAATAAAGAATGATAAACTACCTCACGAAAAGCATCAAGAGGAGGAAAGTACAAATAATCAAAATGAACAGGGAGAAGAGGAAACTTCGGTTGAACCGGAACCTGTGAAAGAAGAGCCTGAGGAACCGGAAAATCCTGAGGAATATGAAGAGCCGGAAACGGAGCAAGCTATAGACGATCCGGAATACGGTATAATAATTGAAAACCCTGAAAAACTTGATGTAATGGTAAATAAAACAAGAAATTTGCCTGAAAATTATGTGCCGGAAGACCTGGTGACATTAACCGATCTATCTACGGTGCTTTCAAACCCTGAGGTAAACCAGTTAAGAAAAGCTGCCTATGAAGCATTGAAGGAATTGTTTAATGCTGCAAAGGAAGACGGTTATGAGCTGTATGCTCGCTCAGGCTACAGGTCATACTACACTCAGGCATCATTGTACTCATCCTATGTTGAAAGCTACGGCAAGGCAGCAGCGGATAAATACAGTGCAAAGCCGGGTCAAAGCGAACATCAGACCGGTCTTTCAATGGATATCACATGTGAAGCTCTAAACTATACATTAGATACTAGTTTTGGTGAAACGGAAGAAGGAAAATGGGTTGCGGAAAATGCCCACCGATACGGCTTTATAATCAGGTACCCAAAGGGGAAGGAAGATATAACAGGCTATTCTTATGAGCCCTGGCATATAAGGTATGTGGGAATTGAACTGGCAGAAAAAATATACGAATCAGGACTGACAATGGAAGAATACTTTCAATAAAAAGCCGCGGGGGATTCCGCGGCTTTTTTATATCAACTCGTATACATCATTTGCGTATTGGACCGGGTCTTCAATGGTGAGCCCTTCAATGAGCAAAGCTTGATTAAATAATACATTTGAAAACTTTTTTAGTTTTTCTTTGTCGTTCACATATGCGTTTTTTAATTTCTCATAGATTTGGTGGTTTGTGTTTATTTCAAGAATTTTCTCGGCATGAATGTCTGAGGGATTGTCAGGCATTGCATTTAACACCTTTTCCATTTCTATTGATACTTCTCCTTCAGTAGCAAGGCATACGGGATGAGTTTTTAGTCTCTTTGAAGCTCTGACTTCCTTAACCTTATCACCCAAGGATTCCTTCATGAAAGCAAACAGCTCCTTATTTCCTTCATTAAATACAGCATTATCTTCCTCTGCATTTATGTCAATATCAGAGCTTGAAATATTCTTAAATTCCTTTTCTTTATAATTTAACAGAACCTTTATGGCAAATTCATCTATTTCATCTATAAAGTAAAGAATTTCATATCCCTTGTCCGCAATAAGCTCAGCTTGAGGAAGTTTTGATAACTTATCAACACTTTCTCCGGTGGCATAATAAATGTATCTTTGGTCTTCTTTCATTCGACTTACATATTCATCAAGAGTTACTAACTTTTTCTCATAGGATGAATAGAACATTATCAGGTCCTGAAGAGTTTCCTTATTTGAGCCCCACTCGGTGTATAAACCGTATTTTAAGGTCCTGCCGAAGTTTTGATAGAATTTTTCATAAATTTCCCTTTCATCCTTCAACATTGATAAAAGTTCGATTTTGATTTTTTCATTGAGCTTTTTGGCGATAAATTGAAGTTGTCTGTCATGCTGCAGTACTTCTCTTGAAATATTAAGAGAAAAATCGGGGGAATCCACCAATCCTTGCACAAAGCCGAAATAATCAGGCAAGAGTTCACTGCATTTCTTCATAATCATTACGCCGTTGGAATAAAGCTCAAGACCTTTTTCGTATTCCTTTGTATAGAAATCAAAGGGTGCTCTTGCCGGAATATACAATATTGCATTGTAGCTTACAAGACCCTCTACACTTATATGAGTATATTTCAAAGGCTTTTCATAGCCAAAATGTTTTTCCATGTAGAATTTCTCATAATCTTCTTCTTTAAGCTCGCTTTTGTTTTTTCTCCATATGGGAACCATGCTGTTTAAAATTTCATCTTCAAAGTATTCTTCATATTCATTTTTGCTGCCTTCTTTCAGTCTTCTTTTTTTCATCATCATTTTTATGGGATATTTAATAAAGTCCGAGTACGTTTTTACCAACGATTTAAGATTGTAAGGATCAAGGAATTCATCATAATCTTCATCTTCCGTGCTTGGCTTGATTTTTAAAATGATGTCCGTTCCGCTCTTTTCTTTTTCGCAAGGCGTGATCGTATAGCCGTCGGCACCGGAGGACTCCCATTTATAAGCTTTTTCGGAGCCTTCTTTTCTGCTTATAACCGTAACTTTTTCAGCAACCATAAAGGCAGAATAGAATCCCACGCCGAATTGCCCTATTATATCCACGCCTTCTTTCAATTCATTGTTTTCTTTGAAATCAAAGGAGCCGCTTTTTGCAATAATGCCTAAATTTGAATCCAGTTCTTCCTTTGACATTCCTATTCCGGTATCGGATACGGTTAAAGTTCTGTCTTCTTCATTTGGAGTAATTCTTATGTAGAAGTCATCTTTGTTAAATACAAGGTCTTTATTTGTTAAAGACAAAAAATAGCTTTTGTCAATGGCATCACTGGCGTTTGATATAAGCTCTCTTAAAAATATTTCCTTGTGTGTGTAAATTGAATTAATCATTAAGTTCAGAAGTCGCTTGGATTCTGACTTAAATTGTTTTTTAGCCATTTTATCCTTCCTTTCCTCAAATAGTTCCCGATGATTGTTAGCACTCTAAGCAGTCGAGTGCTAAGCATATTTTATCAAAATTAGCTGAATTGTCAATAGTAATTATTAAAAAGATGTTTATCCCCGGTCTCTTTCAACTAAATTTCAGTTCCTCTCTATAAAGCCTGCAGGCACCATATATTTTTACCAAGGTATTCCATGTATTAATATCAACAATTCCTGTTACTGGAAGCATGCTTCTTCCCTGAAAGGACTTTATTGTATCTTCGGTTTTTACATCATAAAGGTTATTAACTTCTAATTTGGAGTAATTTTTATATTTTTTGTTAAAATGATTAAGCATAATTTTTAATGTATAGACTATATCTCTTCTATCTCCTAATTTCACATCTTCAAAGTCAGGAGTACTGACGGGAACACTGCCCGGGAATTGATATCTCTTTAAATACTCATTGTTTTCAAGAAATAATTCATTCAAGGTAAGAAGATCAAGAGAACATGTTGCGGGAAGTCCCTTCATAAGCTGAAATGCACGTATGGCACTTTCAGTTGCTTCGTCATATACACCCGATAGTTGAACCTCAGGTAAAAAAGGATATAAGTTTCTTAAATTTATAAGATAGTTTTGAATTTCTAATATCATAATATCTCCTTTATTTTATACAGTATCACTTTCGTTGAGAAACTGTTGGTATACTTCGTTTAATCTATTCCATGTTACTTCATCAACTACACCGGTTATGGGCAGGCCATACAGGCTTTGGAAAGCAATCACTGCAGCACTTGTATCAGGACCGAATATACCATCAATTTCTACCGGCATTATTTCAGGATGCAGGGCAGAAATAGTATTAAGCATTATTTCAAGAAAAATGTTTTTGGGGTATTCAAACCCCATATTTTCGGACAAATCTATTCCCATGTAGGGAAGTAAGGGCAGTCTTATTTCTTCTATGGGAGTAGATATGAGAATTGAATAAGCTTCCCTGTATAATACATTCAAGGTTTCCTGATCTACAATACCTGTTGGGGTTAAGCCCATTATTAATTGAAATTGCCTGATTGCTTCCGCAGTATCGGGACCATAGAACATATTGATTACGACAGGCTCTATTTCATCATATCTTTCTGACAAAATATTTAAAAAAAACTTGATATAAACAACTATAGGCAAAGTCGCTCCCTGCAGGACAATGCCTGAATAAAGCTCTTGCAGTTCTTCATAAGTAAGCCCCCCGGATATTAACTCTGCTAAATTTGCCACGGCAATATATATAAAACGTATTCGGTACCAGGTTTCACTGTCCACAATTCCTGTTACAGGCAAATTGAATACTTCTTGAAAGATTCTTACGGCATTTTCGGTTTCTTCATCGAAGTATCCGGTTATTTCAACATCAGGTATCAGGGGAAAGTTGTCGTTTATTACATTTAGTGAATGCTGCATTCTGAAAACATCTATTCCCGAGTCCCCTAGGGCAAGAGGTTGACCGGGATAGGTTTCTGTGATTAATTCCGGGACTGTACTTTCAAATATGGTTATGTCATCACCGTAATAATACTTGAGGATTTCTTCTGCAGTATATCCTTGATTGGCCAAATCAACACTTCCCCATTGAAACATACCGCTGCATTGAGTGATTCTCCCATCACAGAAGGCTGCAAACAAGGGCTCGATATGACCTTCTCTCGTAATATATTGATTAAAGATTTCATTTGCAATGTTTGAAATGCTGTCAAAAATACCTCGCTCGTGGACATAAGCCTGGTCGTACTGAGTGGTATTTGTAATATCAAAATCATAGCCCCTAGACCTGTACCATTCGGTAAATATTCTGTTCATGGCTATAGAAGTGATTGCGTGAATATTTGCCCTTAATGCTTCTTCCGGCCATGTTGGATATAATTCACTGGAAGCTACATTTTTTATATAGTCCAAATATGGAATTGTTACGTTTAGTGCCTCTTCGTCGGGAGCTCCCAAATGTACGGTTATATATAGAGGGAAAGGCACAATAACATGGGGAAGTCCGTCATCCGGAATAACTACATTAATATCAGACATACTCATGGTATCACCATACTTTCATCTTTACAATAAACTCAAATCCCTTCGGAGAGAGGTGAGTTGCCGAATCTGAATTGCCTGTAAACACTGATTAATTTGTTCCAAGTTTCTTCATCGACGATTCCATTGGGCTTAAGACCGTAATATTGTTGAAAGGCTGTCACTGCAGCAGTTGTTTCAGGACCAAATATACCGTCCGGCTCAACAAAGGGAATTTCAGGAATTATGGTTGAAATATACGCCAATACCTCTTGTATGACAAATACCCCGGGCCTTTCCGAGCCTTCACTGTATAAGACATCGGGATAAAGGAAGGAGGGCAGTTCAACAGCTGCAGGAGGAAGCTCTCTCAATATTCCTAAGACGGCGTTGTACATTGCTATCCAAGTTTGTTCATCAATTAAACCTGTTATAGGAAGATTCATGGTTTTTTGAAACTCAATTATTCCCCTCCTTGTTTCAGGACCCAAAATTCCATCAATATCAACTTCAGGAACGGAATCATAATATGCCGATAAAACATTCAAAAAAAACTGGACCATCTGAACCCTTGGAAGAACCTGAACCCCTTCTTCTACATCTGTAATATCTTCTACTACATCACCGACTAAAACTCCGCGAGCTGATAGTTCTGTAAGCTTTATTACCGATGAATGTATGGCACCGATTTTAAACCAAGTAGCCAAATCGATAATACCGGTTACGGGAAGATCAAATATTCTTTGAAATTCTTTTACTGCAATTTCCATATTTTCATCAAATAGGGTATTTACAGGTGATAATATAGGTATGGCCGGATAATTTGAAGATATTACATTTAAAGCCGTTTTTGCAAGAAGTATGTGTTGATTATCATCACCTATCTTAAGGGGTGATGAAGGATATGTTTGCTGGATTGCCGTTACATTCATATATACACCTCACACATTGGATTCATCAATAGGACTTGTCGGTATTATTAGTGTTCGTTGTCCCTCATCCTCATCACCGCCCTGTCTTACAGGTATCAGGGTCACATTAAAAGTAGTCGTAGTGTTGGGGAAAACTCTAACGTCTATTATGTTTTGGGTATAATATCCTATTGCTTGTATTCTTAAATTATAAGTAGTGAAAAAATACTCAGGGCTTTCTAAAGGATCTTGTGGGTTATATACGACCGGGAGAGTCATTTTAGGAGCTTTTCCGCTGATATCTGTTACTAGATGGTACAATGCCTCTTCGTTTCCTTCCTGGTCCGTTATATATAATGTAACAACGGCATCTGTTACAGGCAAAGCACCTAAGGCAGTGTTTACAGATACATTTACAAAACCTGTTTGTATATTGGAATTATTTTCGATCAGTTGATTTTCGTTTAACAATAGAAATTCAACAGGAACTTCAGCTTTCTTTATTTTATTCCGAGCCACATACGGAATGTTTAAACCTCTTCTATACATAAATACACCTCTCTATTTATTCCTCGCCTTTTATTGTCATTGTGAATGAAGTGAGGAATTTTAGTACTATATAAATATATGTACATTACTTAACTAATATGAGATGCGGTTTGGAGTAAGGACTGATATACCTGGCTTAATCTGTTCCATGTTGCTTCATCAACTATACCCGTAACCGGAAGTCCATACAAACCTTGGAAGGCAATAACTGCAGCAGTTGTATTTGAATTAAATATGCCGCCTACTTCAACAGGCTTTATTTGAGGATGCATGGCAGAAATACTATTCAGCATTATTTCAAGAAGAAGTATTCTAGGGTATTCCAGCCCCATACCCTCGGATAAAATTACTCCCGAATAAGGCAGTAAGGGAAGCCTTATATCTTCAATGGGTCTAGATGTGAGAATTGAATATACTTCGTTATACAACAAATTCAAAGTTTCCTGATCTACAATTCCCGTAGGGTTTAATCCCATAATATTTTGATATTCTCTTACAGCCCGGCTGGTTTCAGGACCGTAAAAGGTATTTATTTCAATAGGTTGGAGAGTGTCGTATTTATTAGAAAGTATATTTAAGAAAAGTTTTATATATGCTACTATGGGCAAATTTCCTCCTTCCAATACAATATTGGAATAAAGCTGCCGCAAATCTTCCGTTAAAAGTCCTTCTGAAGCCAACTCATCTAAGTCTGTAACAGCAACATAGATATAACGGATTTTGTACCAGGTTTCACTGTCTACTATTCCGGTTACAGGCAAACCAAATACTTCTTGAAAAACTTTTACTGCATTTTCAGTATTTTCATCATAGAATCCTGTTATTTCAATATTAGGAATCAAGGGAAAGTTATCGTTTAATCTGTTTATTGAATGCTGCATTCTAAGAACATCTACTCCTGAGTCCCCCAGGGATAGAGGTTTACCGGGGAAAGTTCCTTTAATTTCTTCTGAAGCAGTGCTTTCAAGCAAGTAAATATCATCTCCATAATAGTATTTGAGGATTTCCTCAGCTGTATAACCTTGATTAGCTAAATCAACA
>JAAYPY010000188.1 GCA_012519555.1 Tissierellia bacterium
CAATGATTGATATTATATTTGGTCGGAGTGTTCTTATAGGACTTTTTACAAAACATTGATAAACAAATGGTTTGATTACGCTAATCTATGTTAGTCTTATATTGATATGTTTCCCAAAACGAACTGGGACGAGTTGATGGAATTGATGTCTGCGGGACATTTTTTATAGTATCTGTTGGTGGGAACATGTCAATGGGTTTTTTCGGTCATTTTTGAAAAACCGTCGTTCGATGAACATGTCTACCTACATTGTATGCCATCATCTGTAAATCGTTCAATCCATAGTTTTATGTCAATCATTATACCCCTCTTCATTTCTTCAATTCTTTCCACTCTGTACGATTTATTGCATATACTTTGATGATTTCATCATTATCATCTTTAATTTCATCAACCAGATGACATCCATAAGCCATAGCTGTTCTATATGATGGAACATTCGTATACTTCATATAGGAATAAATCATATTAAAAGGTGTATTCATAAAAGTCCAGTCCCTTACTGCTCTTGCAGCCTCACTAGCATATCCTCTCCTCTGACAATCTTTTCGGATATGATATCCTATTTCGGGTTTTATTTGCCCATTAATGATTTGCATTGTAAGACCACAATCCCCAATCACTTCACCCGTTTCTTTTAAAACCACAGCCCATAAACCGAAGCCAAAGACCTTGTATCTTTCAATATTTTTTCTTATCCATCCTCTTACTCTTTCCTCGTCAAAGGTATATGGATAGTGCTGCATAATATCAGGATCTGCAAGGACAGCATACATTGCATTAAAATCATCCTCAGTCATTTCACGTAGAATCAATCTGTCTGTTTCTATAGTCACAGTTTATTCTCCCTTCTTCTTTTCCTTTGTCAAGCCATATCTGCATTAATTTTATTCCTACTTTGTCTTCTAACGGGGTTGGGCAGTTTTTCAGTATCGATACGCTGCTATGCCATCCCAGGCCTTGAAAACGGTATTGGATTCAGGGAATCGTATATCCAGCCACCTAATAACCTGATTGCTTATGGCATTTACCTGATTCTGCAGTCTTTCATGTTCTGAAACTGCTTCTCGCAATTCCTGATGCCATTATTGCTTGTGCGATTTGGCACATTTCCACAGAATTGTATGCAATATAATTAGATCCGCCAAAAAACAATATAATCTTATTATTGTTTTCCGAATCAAGGTTATTGCCATAACCGGTTAACGCATCATTAAACTGAATGAATTGCGGGGTGCAAGAAATACCTGTCGCCTTTTTTGCGTTCTTGTAAAATGAATAGCTTATTGTTTGCAAAATAAAATTGCATCCAAACTCCACAATTAAGAACCACATTGTGCTCTTTAACAAAATCCTGATAATATTCATATTCTTCTCCGTCTTGTATTCCCTCATATTCTTTCCAGACCCCGTTGTTAGCTAGAACAATAAAGTGACAATGGTATTTGATACTTGATTATAAATGAGCGTGCATTGTTCATTCTTTTTACCACCGCATTCAATAATATTATTTGTATTATCTGGCGTATTCGGTTGATATTTTAATCTGTTCTGTCGGCATCATTATGTAACCGCGCCTATAAGTATTACCGGCAGAGATAATCAATGTCTGATACTAATCTGCATGCTTTCCCAGAAAATCTACGCACACCTTCTCCAGTTGAATCAAGCCTTTCTTCTCTACGGGGAAATGTCCGGCTCCCTCTAAAATATGAAGCTCCTTTTCGCATGCAAGCCGATCATAAAACATGCGGCTCAATTCTATATCCGTCCAGTGATCATCGCCAGGATGCACTAAAAGAAACGGGCAAGCGGTGAAATCTTCCGGTTTTATCTTAATGACAGGATTAAGCAAGGAATGTATAAATGCCAAAGGCACTCTTGCGCCTGACGTTTTCTTATCCTCCATTAATAATTCAGTGAGCTGTTCATTATTTGATATAGCCTTCATATTAACAACCATTTTCATTGGTATTTTCATGGAACCGGCTACTTTGCAGACGACAGGAAGCAATGCATTTCCTATGGCTGTAATAAATGGGTTTCGCGCTGTCTTTTGTACGATATGCTTGTTGCCAAGATCAAGAATACAGGTTAACATGATACCCTTAATATTTTCACACTCATTAGCAACCTGATAAGCCAGCATTCCTCCTGCGCTTAATCCGAACAAGAACACCGGAACGTCATCCTGCTGAAAGTAACGCACAATTTCAACTCCGCATTTTACCCACAAATCATAGGTTATGGTTCCTTCATACCGGGAATACCCGTAAGGCGGCAAATCGGGGCTAATCACTTCATAACCGTTTTTCATAAGAGGTACAGCAATAAAAGACAGTAATCTCCCATTTCCTCCAATGCCATGGAACAGTATGAGCCGTGCTTTGGGCCGTTCTGTTTTATAATGGTCAATATGTATCTTGCCGTTTTGAATGTTTATATAATACTCTTGCGGCTCCGTTTCAGGAGTAATCCTGTTATGCATCGGCAGGTATTCCTGTATGCGTTTCCAGGAAGAGTCGCTTTGGTAACTCACATCATCCCACCCTGTCTTTCTAAAGAATATTGCTATAAAAGTCAATGCTATTATATCATATTACATGCACCTACAAGGCCATAGTTCGCGGGAACATGTTAATGTTTTTTAGTATTAACTGCTTTAGAAACGGAATAATTTTTTTGTAAAGGAATCTTTAATCATGTTTAAACTTAGGCCATTGATTATACCCTATGCTCGGATTGTTTGAATTGCAATACTTTATGTATTCTATTTCTTTGCGACTAACTTCTTCGTCTGTAGCTGTTTCTAATTCCTATAACTTTTCTTTCCATTTTGTGGAATCTTTTCTTTGCTCCCTTGTAAAGTCTTTCTCGATTAATCTACTATTGGCACTTCCAAAATAATTAATACTGTCAGTTAAATCTTTTCCAATATAAATCTTTCCATTTGGGTAAGTAATTTTATAAATAACTTTCAAAATGTAAAGCCTCCAATTTCATATGAGCAATATTTTTATTCGTCACACATTATTTGCTACATCAAAGGCTTTGATGTATAACATTTTTACGCTTTCTATCACTTGTCTCCAGGTCAAATCATCTGCATAACTGTTTTTTTGCTGATACCGGCTCCAAAGATCAGCAAGCACCTGAGGCTGCTCTATCTCTCCCATGATATCATCGCCGGTTTCCAAAAGATGACTATAGCTGTCTCTTTTTTCTGCTGTATTTTTAAATGCTTGGGGAAATAAACTCCAGTTGATATCTTGTGCCCTTAGTGTTGTCAATATATAGACATCATAGTAATCCCGCATTCTTGTGTTGGCGGTACTTCTTGATAAGATGGTTTCAAGCTTTTCCGCCAGAACCGTCTCAAGGTTGTATGCCAAAATATTTATACTCCCAACTTAAATAATCTCAAATTCGCCATACCATTGGTCATATTTGACACGGTATTTTCCCGGCGAAAAATCATAATCAAACATATCTGCCGTCAAACGCGTCACAGTGCGTGTTTCATCGGGTTTAATAACATGCTGGAACAGGTAAACAATATTCCTGCCCTTCACCCACGGGACTTTGACCCATTCGCTACCATCAAAACGTTCTAAACAGTCGATACCGGCACCGCCTTCAAAGTTCTCATCCGACAGATTTCTTATTGCGACCAGTATGCCTGGATCAGCAAAATCTTCAAGCGTTATGGAGTTTGGGTCAAGTTCTACCGAGATCAAATTCGGATCGCTGGGGATTATTTCAAATCCTGCGTACCAATCATCAACCTTTACCCTGTACTTGCCCCGAGTGGACACAATTCCTGCGCTGATGTGTTTTTTCTTTTCCAATGATTCCCCTTTTTTTAGTGAAATAAGAGGGTACTCGCCCAGCATACCGTCGGAATGGGGAAGCGTGACCCAGTCGTCTCCGTCAAACTGCTCTATGCAATACAAAAACTCGCTTCTGTACTCTTCTTCAGATAGGTTTGTTATTGATATAAAAAGCGAGCTGGGTACCTTATGGATAGGGATGACGCTTGGTTTGACTTCAACAAGCAATTCATATTGACCTCGCAAATTGCAAATTAAAATAAAACGTTTTTGCCTCTGTTAAAATATCTTTATGTTCATAAATTTAAATCTTTTTATATAAGTTTCCCAGGGGAGAAGTTTTTACTACTATGCACATTCCCTTATTTCTTTTTCAACTACCATATTAGCGCTCATTATTAGTCATTCTTAATTTACTTTACCGCTATCTATACTGCATTCTCAACCTTTTTTCTTAGACTAATATCTTACACTCATTTAAAAATGGCAAGTTTAATACTTATAAGCGAAGACTACTATTAATTTAGACTATTTTTAAAGTAAAGGAAAATATAAACTCCAGCAAGATAGTTAAAAAAATCCTTCGTCTAATCAAAACTTGACGAAGGATTTTTGGTCGGGGTGAGAGGACTTGAACCCCCGGCCCCATGGTCCCAAACCACGTGCGCTACCAACTGCGCTACACCCCGAAATAAACTGCGTTATCTATTTTACAACATATCATCAGGTTTTGCAATGGAATAATTTTTTTTACAGCTAATGAGTTGATTGGGAGTTAATTGGGTCAGTTAAGAGGATTTGACAGGAACAGGCTTAGCAG
>JAAYPY010000189.1 GCA_012519555.1 Tissierellia bacterium
GTAATAACTAATATATATTCTTTTCATTCTAAACCTTTAGTTAAGAATTTTATATCCTGAGGCCGGGAAGGTTACTACTAATTATAATTGCTAATAATCATAAAATATAATAAAATAGAGTTTAAGATAATGGAAAAAAGGTATAAGAATAATAAGATGAATTTTAGGGAGGTAGATATGCCGGCAATTGATTTTACAAAAACAGTCTATGAGCTATGCAAGGATAATGTGGAAATTGTTAAAATTTTAGAAGAAATAGGATTCAAGGAAATTACAAAACCAAATATGCTCAGCACCATGGGAAGATATATGACAATTCCAAAGGGAGCTAAGGTTAAAGGTTTCAATATAGATGAAATAAAAAATGAATTTATTAAAAGAGGGTATGAAATAAAAGAATAAAAAGGAGAGAATATGAGCGAAAATATTAATAACAGAGAGTATCGCAAAAATGTTATCAAAGAGGTAATCAAAGAACTGCATGAAGGCAAGACCGTGGATGAGGTAAAACAAAAGTTTGAAGAGGCTTTTGAAGGAGTTTCGGCTACGGAGATATCAGAGGCTGAACAGGCATTAATCAATGAGGGATTGCCTGTTTCTGAAGTGCAAAGGCTTTGTGATGTTCACTCTGCAGTATTTAAGGGCTCCATTGAAGAAATCCATCGTGAGACAGATCCTTCAAAAATACCCGGTCATCCTGTCAATGTCTTGATGATGGAAAACAGGAAATTGGAAAAAATCATTGAAGAGAAAGTCAAACCTTATTTGGAGAAAACCGGCAAGGAAGCCCTTGAAGGTGTTCTTGAAGGCTTAGAGGAATTGTCTGTTATAGATGTTCATTATTCCAAAAAAGAAAATCTTTTGTTTCCTTACATGGAGAAATACGGTATTACTGCCCCTCCAAAAGTTATGTGGGGTGTGGATGATGAAATAAGAGATGATTTAAAAATGATTAGATCAGACTTATCCTATGGTGTATTTAACCATGAGCATAAAAAAGGCGTGGAAGCATTGCTCAACAGAATAAATGAAATGATATTTAAAGAAGAAAGTATTATGATTCCCATGCTATTAGACAAAATGACGCAGGATGAATGGAAGAGGGTTGCTGATGACAGCAGCGAAATAGGGAATATTATAGATTATGTGCCTATGTGGAAACCTGATAAGGAAGCATTAGAGGAATATAAGGAAGATATCAAAGGGCCGGGTGCTATAATTCTTCCTACAGGGGTGTTTAACATAGAAGAGCTTACACACATGCTTAATACTCTCCCTATAGACATTACATTTGTCGGAAGTGATGATACCGTAAAATACTTTTCTCAAAGCAGTGAAAGAATTTTTGCAAGGACCAAGACCATCATCGGCAGGAATGTTTCAAACTGTCATCCTCCTGCAAGTGTACATATAGTGGAAGGGATTGTGGAAGATCTTAAGTCAGGCAAAAAAGACCACGAGGATTTCTGGATAAAAATGGGTGACAAATATGTCTATATACGATATTTTGCCGTTAGAGACCAAGAAGGCAAGTACCTTGGAGTTGTTGAAGTATCTCAAGATATTAAGCCCATACAGGAAATTTCAGGAGAAAAAAGATTGGTCGAAGATTAATAGCCAAGAATCCGGAATGAAAATGCTTTGTATACTTTGTCAAGGGGATAGAATCCCCTTTTTTATTGTTTTTTTGAGAAAAGAAGTATATAATTGATTTAAAGGAAGGGGGACATTTCTTCAATAAAGTGCAAGGTAATGTTCACCTTGAAGAAAGGGTATGAGGAGAGGTTATGGAAAAGAAATATGTTCTTGCATTAGATCAGGGAACCACAAGTTCAAGAGCCATACTTTTTGACAGAAACGGCAGAATTATCAATATGTCTCAAAAGGAATTCA
>JAAYPY010000190.1 GCA_012519555.1 Tissierellia bacterium
TACTATTATATCAAATGGAGGTTAATTCTCTATATTTTTTTTATTTTTTTTTGTCCAACAATTATTTTACACTAAGTCTTAGTCAACAGCTCTGAAAGGTAAACTTATCTTTTCCATGACTTTTCTGTTATTTTTTATGCCTAAAATTTAATTTGCTTAGTTATAAACAGATGTGTGAAAAATTTATATAGTTATCCACATTAATGAGGTGTGAATCCCCCTTGTTAGTTCTTTTGTGGATAATTATTTTTAATTTTTCCTTTTTACATTTAACCACACCTTCCTGCTGTTTCTTTATTTATTCCCTTCTTACTTGAAACCTTTCATAGATAAAATCTTCTTCTTTTAACTGTTGTTTTTTTATGCTGTCTAATAGACCTTCTGAGATTTTCTCAATAGTCCTTTTAATCAGTTTTATTCCTTTTACGCCATTTTCATAAAGCTGCACCAATACATCAGCTAACTGTGTAAGTAGATAATGATTTTTCATTGCATTGTAATCTAGACTGTTTGCATGAGTTATCATATATCGATAGTTCTTTTGTATGTTGAATCCTTCATTTTCTATAAGCCAGCGCTTTCTGCCTGTTTCTGCAAATTCTCCTGCCGTCCAATTTGTAACATCCATACTTGTTACCCATTGAAATTCCTTCCACTTTTTCTGATTCTTCTCGATTTCTAACTCCATAACAGCAACCTTATGTCCTTGATAATATAGGTTGTTTACCCATTTCATTTTATGCGTCGCTTTTACTTTAGGCTTTCTTTTGTACATGTACTCAATTTCAATTACTTCTTCTTCATTTTCTCCCATTTCATTAATTTCTTTATATTCTTCTGCTAAAGTTGGAATGCTTCCATCCTTATATCGAATTAGGAATTCCCACTTATTCTTTTTGCATATATCAAATACTGGTCCGCAGGCATACAGACTATCTCCTAATATACATATCGGAAGTCTCGGAAACATGTCTTTAAGAGATTTTGATAATCTCTTAAAAGAGTTCATCTCACAATCCTGTTTAGTCATGTTTTCTGCTTCATTTCCTATAAATTCCGTCGCAATACTTACTACCATATCATCATCTAATACTATTTTTGCTTCTAACACCTGATGGTAATAAATTGTGTATTCTTCATCTGTACCTTTCTTATATGTCTTTGTCAGGCAATGCTCACAATGTCTTTCCTTAAAGCTAAAGAGCTGAGTTGCATCTACGATTACGAGCCAATGCTTCCCTAAAAACTTGGCATGGTCAAAGCTTTTTTTTCGAATTAGACCATATATCATTTTCTTTCGCAATTTTTCGAGCTCTGTATTATCAAGTTTCTTTAAACAATCATTTACTGTCACATAATGTGGAAGATATTCTCTTTCTTCCAATCCTAATATTTTGTATATATTTTTTACACATTCATCTATATTAAATTCATCACTCATTTCCTGCATCGACTCAATAGAACACGCGTTTTTCAATATCATCATGTATAAAATGACTTCAATCTCATAAGTTATGTAGCTTTGATTTCTGCTGTCCATTACATTTTTTATATCTTGTATTAATTCAGGAAAGTAATGTGCCTGTATTTTTAAAAATTCTTTAATTTCGTTTTTAAGCGTTCTCTTAATTTCTCTTTTCTCAGCTCTTGTCAATTTTTCCATTCTCCTTTGCCATTGCGATAAAGTTCTTTATCCTATTTTACCATATCCTTAATTTTCGTGCAAATTTGAATGTTCTTTTCTTTATTTTATTGCGAAATATATTTACCTTTCATAGCTGGAGGGAAATTGAAGAAAATTTGATAAAGGTCCTAGAAGGTAGTACAGACTTAGATCGTATCGTAGATTCAGTAGGAGAAATGGTGAATAGTATTGGAATAGATACCATTTCAGCCATAATAGGAGAA
>JAAYPY010000191.1 GCA_012519555.1 Tissierellia bacterium
GTTGTTTTCCCTGCATCAGGGTGTGATATAATGCCAAATATTCGCCGTTTATTAATTAAATCTATAATATTCATGTTTTTCCATCCTATCGGTAAAATAATAATCTTTTATATTCTACACTAATTCGACAAAAATATAAAGGATTATTTTATCATCTACATACCGTGTATTACATTTGTAACCCATTTTTTTGACTTTACTTTTAATATTCCAATTTGCAGCTTTTACAATTTTCTTAATGTTAACCATCAAGAAAAGTAGTATAGAGGACTAAATTCTGCAATGTTATAGGTAAAGCTATAGCTATCATTGCCCTTAGAAATGTTTTGTCTTTAAAAATAGTCCTCATTTGTCCTCCGAAGTAAATAATGTTATTTTTGTTTCTGTCATACTTCTTTATAATAGCACAAATATTTCTTTAATTGAACTATATTTCTATATAAATGTAATAATTTCATCTTTTACTTTTAGCATGTTATATAGTAGAATGAATCAAAATACTAAGATTATTATTGAGGAATTATGATGCATGACTATAAAATCGGAATTTTCAATTGGTTTGGTTATATATTGTCTTTGGAAGAAAGAATTAAAATGATAAAAGAAGTAGGATTCGATTATGTGATGCTGTGGTGGGAAGATGAAGTGTATCCACATACTATGAGTAAGATGGAATTCGTCAATATTTTAAAATACTATGATTTAAAATTAGACAATGTTCATTTGCCGGTCGATAATATAAACAATCTTTGGAGTGAAAGCAGTACAGAAAGAAATAAACACATTGATATAATAAAAAAAATGTTGAATGAATGTAGGTACAGCGGTACAGATATCGTTGTAATGCATGCAGTTAATGGTAACAACAAGTCTTTTAATTATTCTTCCGGATATAATTCCTTTAGTAAAATAATAAGAGAAGCAGAAAATATAAATATAAAAGTTGCAATAGAAAATACACAAATGTTTAATTATGCTGAATTTATATTGAAAGAAATTGAATCACCAAATATTGGGTTTTGTTATGATTCCTCTCATGATTTTATTAATGGGGAAAGTTCCGGAGAAATTCTTGAAAGATGGAAAAATAAGCTCATTGCAGTACATTTGTCAGACAATGACGGATTATGCGACAGGCATTGGATTCCGGGAAGTGGCAACGTAAATTGGGAGAAAATTATAAAAACTATTAAACAGACAAATATTAGGAGTTATTCAATGGAAACTTTTCCAAATGAAGAGGAGAAGAAACTAAAACCATCTGAATTTTTAATCAAGGCAAGAAACAGCATGGAGGAAAAACTCGGTTTATTTATATGGAGGAAATTGAGCTAAAAAAACAACACCTGATTCATTTAGAAGATACAGGTGTTGTTGCTTTAGTACAATTATTTTATTATGTTTTCATAAAAATTCATAATTATTGTAGCAGTCTGAGCACGGGTAGCACCACTGTTTGGTGAGAGACTTGATAAATCAGTTCCTATAATAATACCTTCTGAATTTGCCCATTCCATAGCTTTAAGAGCCCATGGAGCAATGTCTTCTTTATCTTTGTAAGACGATAAATCAGTTGTTTTGCTTACATCATATCCCTTATATAAAGAATAACGATACATGATAGCTGCAACTTGTTGACGAGTGACGCTGTCATTTATGCCAAATAAATCACTTCCGTAACCTTGCGCGATATTGTTTTTGTTTGACCAAAGAACTGCATTTGTATACCACTGATTGTCCTCAACATCTATAAAGGTATTTTCCACATCAATATTCGGACTACCTTCAAGATTATAAAGAACCATCACAAGCATTGCACGTGTCATATTTGTATAAGGGTCAAATTTATTGATTCCTGTTCCTTTCATGAAACCATGAAGAGATACATATTCAACAGCATTATAATACCAATCATCATTGTAAACATCATTATAGCCAGCTAATTTAATATCGGTAATAACAAAAGTTGACAAATGATTTGTAGAAATATTTACATATGGTTTCCCATTTTTCATAGTTACATTACCAACTTTTGCTTCAACACTACCGTCTGCAGATAAAATATAAATTTTGTATTTTTCGCCTTCTTTGTATTTGCTACTTAAGGGAATTGTAATATTAAGGCTTTCATCATCAAATTCGGTTATGGATCTGTTTCCTGCTTTTATATTTAATTCCACAATAATGGCATTTGTTAAATCTTCTCCCTCAATCTTAATATCTGAAGGAGCTTTTACACTAAGAGTAATTTTGACATCAGAAGATCCTGACTGAGATGCAATGGATTTGATTGCATTGCTTGGTATGGTTACATCACCCAGAGGAGAAGAAATATTTAAAGATATACCTGTACTCTTTGCCAAATCCTTGATGGCAGACGAAGCCAAATTAAGATTTATACTGTTAATCTTCTTATCTGTATATAGAGAAATAGTCACCTTATTGTCTCCGCTATTTTTTGCAGAGTCTAAAGCATTTGAAATATCTTCTTGAGAAACAGAAGCATCTGCTTTACCGTCAATGATTGAAACATTAGGTTTTATTGTATTTAACTTTGTCTGTATAACAGAAATACCACTCCATTTCTCTGAACCCGGTTCTTTTGTAAAATCCTTTGTAAAGTACAGTTCAATAAAATCATTGTCTAACAATATGTATTCACTTATTCCTATTTCCGGACTATCAGAATTTACCTTAAACAACCATCCTGAATTTGGCCAGCCGGATTGCTTTTCAGAAAGCTTGTATCCATCAGGTGTTGTTATGGATTTAATATAACCGGTACCGGCACCTGACTGTGCATAACCCGTGTTCTCCAGGGCTTTTATGATTGCATAAGCAGCTGTTGAATCGTCAGGTATGCTCAAAGATTTTTTTGATATCCAGGTTTGTGCTTTACCGGAACTATTCATACCCATTAATCTAAAATATACAGTAATTTTGGTATCAGATATAGGGTCAGCAGGGGGCTTCACATCTGACGGACCTGTTGCTCTGGCTGAATCAGATAAATTATCGCTAAAATCATAAATGTTATAGGCAGCATTTTGATTTTTAAAAGCAGTAACAGCTATAAGAGCTCTAAGTCCTTGCTCAGTGGCCATATCATTTAATGATGTGTTGGATATCCATCCAAATCCGCTATTGTCAGTTAAGGCATATGATAGTAATCCATCCAACAAACTGTTTCCATTTTTTACAAAATCTACATCAGGGTCAATCCCTAAGGCTGTAAGCCCAATAATGACGGATGCATCTGTATTTGCATTACCAAAGCTCCCATTTAAAAGCTGTTTTTCTTGCAGTGCTGAAATTATCTTGTTTACTATTAAATCAACATCTTCTTTTATTCCTAACAAGTCGTCATTATCAAGATAATATGGAGATAGTGCTGATAACACAACAGCAGCAGTATCAGGGTCATCATATTTAATTCCATCCCAAGTATAACCAAAAAGTCCATCACCTTGACTATCTTTAATAACCTTTACAATGTCTTTAATCTGCTGAGGGCTTAAATTCAAATTCCCTTGCTGGTTTGCAATCAATACCCATGGCACATCAAAGATTGAATTGATATTGAATAAACGTAATTTTGCCGGTGCATCAACATTTCTCATAATACTTCCACTTGGCGTGAATAGCTTTGATGCATCAATTCCAATAGATTTCAAGGTAATAATATATTTTGAAAGTGCAAGGGCTGTTGTATTTGAGTCATCTATCTCAGATACAGCTCTGTTGATAAAGTTTTGTCTTGCTATGCCGGAAGTAATATAATCAGTATCAGGATTAAGCTTTTTATATGCAGCCAAATCCATAATTTGCCATTCCCCTGGATTATCCATATAGGTGGAAGCAATGCTGTTTATTATAGTATCCACCCTTTGCCATTTAAAAATTGCCGCCTTAGGCTGCATTATAGTAAATGAGTAATTAGTGAACAGATTTTCTGCATCTTCGGTTGCTATTTTTAAATTTACCTCAGTAACACCATCAGAATTAAGTGGTATTGATATTGCTTCATTATTTACAAGAGATTGGCTGTTCATGCTTATAATATTTCCGGATGTTTGAAGCTCGGGCGTCAAGGTTATTTCTGTTGTATCATCCGGTACATCTAACAGGTAATCAAAAGTTGTAGAAGAAAAAGGTTTGTCCCAAACTGCGTCTGCATCACTGCCATACTTTACATTTAAGTTTTTCAATGTAGGGAGCAAACTCATCTTTATTGCATAATCAAGCATGTCACCAGAAGAAGAGGTAACTCTAATGTAGTGTTCTAATCCGTTACCTAAATAAAAAATTGTAGTTGTGTCTACACCTATTGCACTTCCGGTTATAATTTCTGGTCCATCCATTGTATAAGTTGAGCCTAAGTATTCCATAGTATAGCGAAGTACTGACGAAGAACCTTCTGATAAATCCGCCTTAATGAAAAATTCACTTGTAGTTTCTGTAAGCTGTGAATCATAGAAGGTGAGTTCATAACCACTTGTAATTTCAGGATTAAATACAGGCATTAGTGGAACTTTTGTATTACCATCTTCATCTAAAGCAAACCACACATCTAGCAGTTTTCCCGCATCAGGGTCTAGGTTTTCATATTCTGCCGTTATATTTACATGTGTATCAGGCATTTTAAAACTATATTCATTAGAACTTCCTTCATTTTTTATCAGCTCGACACCATTTACTTTAAGAGAGCCTGAAATAAGTTGTTTACCTGATGAAGGACTAACTGTAACTGTAACATCTTCTCCATATACAGCTGATGATTTATCTGCTGTAAGCGTAGGAGTTGCTATATAAGGATATGTAGTTCGATTAACATTTATTGTTCTTCCGTCTATACATATACGGTGTGGAACACCGGAATCTGAAAAAATCCTTACTTTAGCATCTATAGATTCCTGCGATGGACCACTTTGTATTAAAGACATTGATTCGCTTAAATCAATATCTGCTTCTGCATCGGCTATAGACCAATACAAGGCATCCATGTTGTTTTCCAAAGTTGGAAAAGCATAAGTCGAAGGGTCATATGAAGTAAAAATAATCCTGTATACATCACCGTCGCTTGGCTTATATTCGCTTGCCATAGTCATAGCTTCGGCATTATTTAAATACAAAGCCCATGATGTATTACTCATATCATAATCATTATAATCTGTGCCCACTCTGCTGCCATTTATTGTGAGTGATTTAATAAACCCCCCAGACTCATCAACATTTTCACTGCCTAATACCTCCTTGATCAGAGACATCCCCGTATCTTCTCCATTGAATTCAACTGCTACAGGTTTTTCTGAGAGAAGGGTGGCTTTTTTATCAGCAGGATTGTACATTTCGAATGAAAGAACAATTTTGCCTGTGCTGCTTGCTGCTTTTACCTCAATGGTGCTGAAATATGAAAAAATCATTATGAAAGCAAGCAAAAAAGAGATGATGCGAAAATTTAAATTTTTTTGTTTTTGTGTAATTATCATAGTTTCCTCCTATTAATTATATTTAATATATGGCACCAAATATTATCATATGATATTTTCATATGTTCTACAGGTGCAAATAAAAACCGTTATCCAAAAAGGATAACGGTTTAATTACTATATAGCCAGATAATATCCGCATCCTGGTTTCAGCAGGCCGCTTAATTTTTTGATTATGTTTCTGACTTATCCCTAAGGCTTCACAGTGACTGACTCGCGGAGAATTTCACTCCATTCCATATTGCTTTTCAGCTATCAAAAAGTAATATTCAGTTTTCAATTTAAGTACCAACTGTATCATATAAGATACTATGGGTAATTGATGTATATAAATTTGTTTTGTAATATCTGTATTGAAATATACCATATTAATTAATAAACTGCAAGAAGAATTGTAAAAGAATTGAAAAAAGAAGTATCCCTTTTATACTGACAAAATAATTTGACATAATATTCTATGTAAAGTACAATATACATATAAACTAAATACAAATTATTTATTTAAAATATGGAATCAGGTGAAAATCCTGAACAATCTGGTTACTGTAATGCTGAGCAAATCCCATTATGCCACTGCTGAAGCGGGAAGGCGGGACAAGTGTTGAAGCTAAGTCAGGATACATATTAAAAAAATTAAGCAGCATTGTTTTCCAACGAAAAATAATGTACAGGATATTGCATTATTACCTGCATTTTTCGTTACGAAATGCAGGTTTTATTATTTACAAAGTAATTGGGAGGATTGTAATGTCAAAAATTAAAGGAACACATTTAACAATGCTTATAATATTATTTATGATCATGAACAGTTTTATGCCTGTGTTTGCTGTAGAAGATGCAGTGCTTGACGCTGCAATTAAGGACACGGCTGGATATATGTATAATACTGTTAAAAATCCTCAGGTAGGATCAATTGGCGGTGAATGGGCTGTAATTGGACTTGCCCGCTCAGGATATGAGGTGCCTGAGGAATATTATCAAAAATATTATGCTACGGTTGAAAGTTATGTTGAATCCCTTGATGGTAAATTACATGACAACAAATATACGGAATATTCAAGATTGATTGTTTCCTTGACTTCAATTGGCAAGGATCCTTCAAATGTTGGAGGATATAATCTTCTGATTCCTCTTGGCGACTTTAATAAAACAACCCGGCAGGGGTTAAACGGTCCTGTTTGGGCATTAATTGCACTTGATTCAGGGAATTATAACATGCCGGAAAATCCTGATGCAGAAATACAGGCAACTCGTGATATGTATTTAGAGTATATACTAAATTGCCAGCTAACAGATGGAGGATGGTCATTACTTGGAGCTAATTCCACCGAAATATCCGCTCCTGATATAACAGGTATGGTTTTGCAGGCTCTTTCCAAATATCAGTATAGAGCTGATGTTAAAAAAGCTACTTATGAGGCTTTATCTTGTATGTCAATAAAACAAAATGATAGTGGAGGTTTTTCAAGCGGAGGTACAGAAAATTCCGAAAACTGCGTTCAGATGATTGTAGCACTTGCTGAGCTTGGTATTAATATTGATGATGAAAGATTTGTTAAAAACGGTAATACTATGCTTGATAATCTTATGACTTTCTATATAGGGGGTAATGGTTTCTTACATACTAAAAGCAGCAAAAATTCAAATCAAATGGCGTCTGAACAGGGATTATATGGTCTTGTTGCAGCGCAGCGATTAAGGGATGGGAAAAACAGCCTTTATCGTATGAGTGATTCAATAAATATTTCAGATGAAATATCCGGACCTGTATCAGGAAGTGGTCTGCCTGGTAAAGCTCCGGATATAAAATCAATGCCAATAACTGCACCGGGACGTACATTTGATGATGTTACAGGAGTTAATGCTCATAAAAATTTACCGGCAATTGAAGCTCTTGCAGCTCGCCGGATAATTAATGGCAAGACTGAAAACATATTTGAGCCTGATGCAACTATGACTCGAGCCGAGTTTGCAACTATTGTTGTTAATAGTTTAGGTTTAAAAGCAAAATCTAATGATAAATTTACAGATGTTTCAGCTGATGATTGGTTTTCTCCATATGTTGGAACAGCCAACTCTTATGGCATCGTAAACGGAACATCAGATACAACATTTAATCCAAACGGAACAATTACCAGGCAGGAAGCAGCTGCTATGGTAGCTCGTGCAGCAAAATTATGCGGTATGAATACTGATATAGGTAGCGTAGTAGTACGAGATGTGCTTGCGCAATTTGTGGATTATGTTAAAACTGCTGAATGGGCAAAACCTTCATTGGCATTTTGTTTTCAGGAAAATATATTAGATCAGTCTGAACTCGAAATACAACCTAATGCAAATATATTACGCAGCGAGGTTGCACAGATGTTGTTTAATATGTTGGAATTAGCAAACTTGTTATAATAGATTTGGGAGTGATGTTATGAAATTAAAAGTTACTAAAAACAATGTAATAGCAACTATTGTTATAATAGCTATTCTCGTCGCTGCATTTTGGAATGGTGGCGGTGTTACGGGATTGCAGGGATGGAATATTTCACCACCTGCATCAGATGAAATTATTAAAGCAGATGAAAAAACTAATGTGACCGATAGTATAAGAATTAATTCGGACTATGATGATGATTTGAATAATTCAGTATTAGATGCAAAAGAAGAAAATAAATCAGAAATGCTTGAAATCAGCAAAGAAGAAAATTCTATTGAAAAAGCCGAAGATGAGTTGCAAGGTATGGTAATTGATTCTGTAACGGGTAAGGATAAATATCTGACAGACCCCGTACCGGAAGGTAAACCAATACCTATGGAACCGCAAGACTCAATAATCGGTGATGTTGAGTATACCTGCACCTTGTCTGTTCGATGTGATACAGTATTAGATAATATCGACTGGCTTGATCCTGAAAAGGTTGAATTGGTACCGGAAGACGGCGTTATTTTTGCCAGGACAAGTGTAACATTTTACGAAGGAGAAAGTGTATTCAATGTTTTGCAAAGAGAAATGAAAAAAGCAAAAATACATATGGAGTTTTCAAATACTCCAATGTACAATTCTGCTTATATTGAGGGTATAAATAATTTATATGAATTCGATTGCGGAGAATTATCCGGGTGGGCATACAAGGTAAATCAGTGGTTTCCAAACTATGGGGCATCTCGCTATCTATTAAAGGATGGGGATGTAATAGAGTGGCTTTATACATGTGATTTAGGTACTGATATAGGTGGCTATAATGCCATAGGTGAATAAAATGAAAGATGCATTTTCTACATATCATCCATTGGTTAATTTCTTATATTTTGCTTTTGTATTTGCATTTTCCATGGTATTTATGCACCCGGTCTGCCTGGTTATTTCATTAACATGCGGGGTTATATATTCAATATCATTAAAAGGAAAGAAGGCAGTTAAATTTAACTTTGCCTTCCTTTTACCTGTAATGCTTGTTACAGCACTGATTAACCCGGCATTTAACCATGAGGGTGCAACCATATTGACATATCTGCCTACAGGAAATCCCCTTACATTAGAATCTATCACTTACGGTATTGCAGCTTCTGCAATGCTTTCAGCAGTTGTTTGCTGGTTTTCATGCTATAACGAGATAATGACATCGGATAAATTTGTTTATTTATTTGGCAGAATTATACCTGCCATGTCTTTGATTTTATCTATGTCCCTACGGTTCGTACCTAAATTTAAAGCACAAATTAAAGTAGT
Source organism: Tissierellia bacterium (assembly GCA_012519555.1). GTDB lineage: Bacteria > Bacillota > Clostridia > Tissierellales > Sedimentibacteraceae > Sedimentibacter. Next base: position 9,211 of record JAAYPY010000191.1, read on the forward strand.
TTCTAATGCTCAAAAATGTATAGGCAGGGATGTTTCTAACGGAGGGATTTTTGAGCGTGCCCGACATGGCATAACAATTCTATCTATAATGGTTACCTGGGCTTTGGAAAATGCCATAGAAACAGCTGACAGCATGAGAAGCCGGGGATACGGTCTGCTCGGACGAACAGCTTTTTCAATTTATCGGTTTGACAAACGAGATAAAAAGGCATTGTTGGCAATTGCTTTTTTAGGATGCTATGTCTTGTTAGGAGGTATTTTAGGTGGACTTAAATGGAGGTATTTCCCCACTATGAAAGGAGCTGCATCAGGAATATTCACAATAAGTTTATGGATTTCATACATGGGACTTTGTCTCGTGCCCGTAATTGTTAACAGACAGGAGGAGAGACAATGGAATGCTACGCAATTAAAAATCTGACCTTTGCATATCCGGAACAGGAAAGAAAAGTTTTAGATGACATATCAATTACTATTGAACAGGGACAATTTGTGGTTTTATGCGGACCCTCAGGCTGTGGTAAGACTACATTATTAAGACAGCTTAAAACTATACTTTCACCCCATGGAGTGAAAACTGGTTCCATATATTTTGAAGGAAAAGCTTTGGAAGATATAAATCAGCGAGAACAATCATCACGTATAGGATTTGTGCTTCAAAGCCCTGAAAATCAAATAGTTACAGACAAGGTCTGGCATGAGCTTGCCTTTGGTTTGGAAAGCTTAGGTTATGACACACCGACAATACGTTTAAGAGTTGCTGAAATGGCATCATTTTTTGGTATACAGAACTGGTTTTACAAGGATGTAGCAGAACTTTCAGGCGGTCAGAAACAAATTTTAAATTTGGCAGCTATCATGGCTATGCAGCCATCTGTTTTAATACTTGATGAGCCAACCAGCCAGCTTGACCCTATTGCAGCAAGTGAATTTCTTGCAACTGTAGGAAAAATAAACAGGGAGCTGGGAACAACAGTTATTTTAACGGAACATAGGCTTGAGGAAGCCTTACCTTTGGCAGATAGGGCACTAGTAATGGATGAAGGAAAAATTATAGCTGATGCCAACCCTAAAGAAGTAGGACAAGTTTTAGGTAAAGAAAACCATAAAATGTTTCTTGCAATGCCAGTACCAATGCGTGTATATGCTGGTGTTGATAACAATCTTGAGTGTCCTATAACAGTCAGAGAAGGTCGCCAGTGGTTGGATGATTTTGCAAAAGAAAAAGAAGTTAAGCCTGTAGAAGAAAATATAAAAGCAGTTATTACAAATGATATTAAACCATCAGTTGAAGTTAAAGAAGCATGGTTTAAATATGAAAAAGATTTACCGGACGTAGTAAGGGGTGTTTCTATTAAGGCCTACCCCGGCCAATTGCTGGCTATTTTAGGTGGAAACGGAACAGGGAAAACTACGACCTTGTCCTTAATTTCCGGCCTTAACCGTCCTTACAGAGGCAGTGTTATGATTGGTGGCAGGGAAATTCATACTATAGCTGACAGTGAAAAATATAACGGTCTCTTAGGTGTACTGCCGCAGAATCCTCAATCATTGTTTGTTAAAAAGACAGTTGAAGAGGATTTATATGAAATGCTTAAAGGGCGAAAGTTATCTAAGGGTCAACAAGAAAGACAGGTTTACAAAATATCTAAGTTATGTGAATTAACTAATTTAACGGGACAACATCCATATGACTTATCAGGAGGCGAGCAGCAGCGTGCTGCCCTTGCCAAAATATTACTTCTTGAGCCTGAAATTTTACTCCTGGATGAACCTACTAAGGGAATGGATGCTGAGTTTAAACAGACCTTTGCAGGAATATTAAAAAGTCTTCTAAAAAAAGGGGTCACTGTTATTATGGTTAGTCATGATATTGAATTTTGTGCTAAATATGCTGACTTCTGTGCACTGTTTTTTGATGGGGGTATTGTAACAAAAGGGACACCAAAGGAGTTTTTCTCAGGCAACAGTTTTTATACCACTGCCGCAAATCGTATGGCACGTCACATGCTGCCTAAGGCAGTTACAGCAGAAGATGTTATAAAAGCATGCGAAGGCAGAGTTCAACCTGAGACAGATATTGATGATTTTGAAGATCCCCTGTATTCTGATGACAGCGATGATGGTGATGAGGAAGATACAAGAAATAATCAAATGGTTTCTAAAAAAAAATCTTCTAATTTAAAGAGAAGATTTACTGCAATTATTTCTCTTATTGTATTGATCATTACTATAGGTAATGGATTTCCAATCATATCTGATATTGCATGGTCAGGACTGATTAATGGGAGAGAGGCTTTATCAATCTCTGCAAAAGACCAGTGGCAATATGCCGGATTATTGCTCTTATTAATTATTTCTGCTGGTGGATTTTGTCTGTCTGTTTTTCAAAGAAGTAAAAAACCTGCCCAAGCTATAATTCAAGTTCCAAAAGATAAGAGAAAACTATCTAATAGAACTGTGGCAGCATCAGTGATGATATTATTACTAATTCCATTAACTATTTTTGTAGGTGTATTTTATTTAGGAGACAGAAAATACTATTTCATATCACTTCTTATAATCCTTGAAATAATGATACCTTTTGCGATGATTTTCGAAGGACGTAAGCCACAGGCAAGAGAACTTGTTGTAATAGCAGTGCTTTGTGCCATAGGTGTAGCTGGAAGGGCAGCATTTTTTATGCTTCCTCAGTTTAAACCGGTAGCAGCTGTAGTAATTATTTCCGGAATTGCCTTTGGGGGGGAAAGCGGGTTTTTAACAGGTGCAATGACCATGCTTTTGTCCAATATAATGTATAGTCAAGGTCCCTGGACACCCTGGCAGATGTTTGCCATGGGTATTATAGGATATTTGGCAGGCATACTCTTTCGCAAAGGATTTCTTAGAAGGGATCGTGTATCAATGGCCATTTTTGGCGGAATTGCGGTATTTATTGTTTACGGTGGAATTATGAATCCCGCATCAGTTCTTATGTTTCAGTCAAAGATAACCTGGCCTATGATATTGACCTCTTATGTAACCGGTGCTCCTTTTGATTTAGTCCATGCAGCAGCCACATCATTTTTTCTTCTTATTATAGGTGAACCAATGTTAGAAAAGCTTGACAGAATAAAGGTAAAATATGGATTGGTTGATGGTTGATTTTTAAAATTAATATTATAAAAAAAATAAACATTAAAGACAAGATAATCAATTTCTTCCATTATTAAATCATTTTTTAATAGTATGAATTTGAAACAATAAAACATACTATTATATATAAAAGAGGAGGTTAAATAAAATGGAAGAAAAGAAAATAAATAATATAAAAATAGCAAACTTGTCTAATGAACAGCAATTAAAACTAAAACAAGCAGAATCAGAATTAGGTTGTGTTTTAGTAGCATATGAAAACAATAATCAAAATTTCAAATAAGGGATGCATAAGAGAATACTTCATATAGACCTGATGATTATTATTTTATAGTGTGTACTATATATAGTATAAATTTGCATTGACAAGCACAATATATTGTGGTAATATATGTTTATATAAAAATACTGTTGATATACGATGAAGGGGAAGCAGGTGAGAATCCTGCACAGAGCCGCTACGGTGTGGAATTGAAAATTCTAAGTCCGATTACCTGAATCATATGGAAATCACATTGAATTCCCGGATCTGGAAAGAAATGTCGAATGTTTACAAGGTCGCATGTTCAAGGGAATGTGCGATTTTTGATTTTTGTACGACTTACATAAACATGGAGGTACTGCATGAAATTAAGCGGATATATGAAACTTACGCTCCAGGATTATCCGGGTTTTGTTGCAGCAATGTGCTTTACAAGCGGATGTCAATTAAGATGCCCCTATTGTCACAATGCAGAAATTGTTCTATCAAATAATCAAAGAAACTATACTGATAGAGAAAAGAAAGCTGTTGAATTTCTTTCATATCTTGAACAAAGGAAGCTGCAACTTGATGGTGTTGTAGTCAGTGGCGGTGAACCTTTATTACAGTATGATATATCTGACTTTCTATACAAAATAAAAAAGATGAGACTTGCAGTTAAATTGGATACTAACGGTTTAATACCTGATAGATTGAAAGAATTAATCAATAATAGACTGATAGACTATGTCGCTTTAGACTATAAAAACTGTAAGGAATATTTTGCTGAAACTGTCGGATTAAGCAGTATCGAAAATCAGGAAGTCATAGACATTTACTACAACAACTGGAGGACAAGTCTGAATTATTTAAGGGAAAATTCGGTTCCTTATGAACTCAGAACGACTGTTGTGCGGGAATTGCATCCAATTAGTGTACTTATACATATGGCAGAATCTATCTATAAAGAGTCGAATCAACCGGAACGCTGGTTTCTTCAGTCATTTTTAAGAAGCGGTCAACTGATGTGTGATTATACCAATCAGAATACAAGGCTCTCATCTTATTCTAATGAAGAGATGGAAGAAATTATGCAAGAACTGTTAAGAATAGCTTCCTGTATACAATTAAGAAGATAAAAAACTATTTATATATGATGGAGGTCTTTAAGTTATGAGGTATCAAGTTGAAAAAAGGGATGGACGGCTGGTTAATTTCGAAATAGGCAAAATTCGCCGTGCTATCCAGCGTGCTTTTGATGCACAATCCGTCAATTACGATAATTCGGTGTTGGATTTACTGGCACTGAGAACAACAGCTGAATTTGAGTCTGATGTTAATAAAGGCATTATAACGGTAGAGCAGATTCAGGATGCAGTGGAAGTTGTGCTGATACAGGCGGGATATGCAAAGGTAGCAAGAGCCTATATCCTGTATCGTAAGCAGCATGAGAAAGCAAGAAATGCAATGAAAACTTTACTGGATTATCGCAAGGTTGTGGATGATTATGTAAAGATAGAGGATTGGCGTGTAAAAGAAAACTCTACAGTCACATATTCAGTGGGAGGATTAATATTATCTAACAGCGGAGCTATAACTGCCAACTATTGGCTTTCTGAAATATACGATCATGAGGTGGAAAATGCTCACAGGAACGGAGATATGCACATACACGATTTGTCAATGCTTACAGGCTATTGTGCGGGCTGGTCGCTTCAGCAGTTAATCTTGGAAGGCCTTGGAGGTATACGAGGGAAAACAACATCTGCACCTGCAAAACATCTTGCTACTCTGTGCAATCAAATGGTCAATTTTTTAGGAATTATGCAGAATGAATGGGCAGGTGCTCAGGCATTCAGTTCATTTGATACATATCTGGCACCCTTTGTAAGAACGGATGATTTAAATCAGGATCAGGTACAAAAATGTATTGAATCATTTATCTTTGGTGTTAATACCCCAAGCCGCTGGGGAACACAAGCCCCATTCACGAATATTACGCTGGATTGGACAGTTCCTAAGGATTTAGCTGACAGACCCGCTATTGTTGGCGGTAAAATCATGGACTTTACATATGGGGATTGCCAGAAGGAAATGGACATGGTCAATAAGGCATTTCTTACTATCATGCTTGAAGGTGATTATGAAGGGCGGGGATTTCAATACCCCATTCCCACTTACTCCATTACCAAGGATTTTGACTGGTCGGATACTGAGAATAACCGGCTATTGTTTGAAATGACTGCCAAGTACGGTACACCTTATTTTTCTAATTATATTAACAGTGATATGGAGCCAACTGATGTTCGAAGTATGTGCTGCCGCTTGCGCTTAGATTTAAGGGAACTTCGAAAAAAGGGCGGCGGATTTTTTGGCAGCGGTGAAAGTACCGGCTCAGTAGGTGTTGTTACTATAAATTTGCCGCGAATAGCATATTTGTCAGCAACGTCGGATGAATTCTATCACAGACTGAATTATATGATGGATATTGCAGCAAGGGCTCTAAAGATAAAGCGTGAGGTAATTACTAAATTACTTGATGCCGGTTTGTATCCTTATACAAAACGCTATTTAGGTACTTTCGATAATCATTTTTCTACAATTGGTCTTATTGGCATGAATGAAGCAGGCCTTAATGCTTCCTGGCTTAAATCTGACCTTAGTAATCCTCGTACCCAACAGTTTGCAAAGGATGTTTTAAATCATATGCGGGAACGCTTATCTGATTACCAGGAGCAGTATGGTGATTTATACAATTTGGAAGCAACTCCGGCTGAATCAACAGCGTATCGTCTGGCAAAGCATGACATGAAGCAGTATCCTAGTATTATTACAGCGGGAAAAGATGGAGAGGTACCTTATTACACCAACAGTACACATCTACCGGTTGGTTATACTGATGATATATTTCAGGCATTGGATATTCAGGATGAACTGCAGACTTTATATACAAGTGGAACAGTATTTCATGCCTTCATTGGCGAGAAAATGCCTGATTGGAAGTCAACAGCAAGACTGGTAAAAATAATTGCGAAATCATACAAACTGCCATACTATACCATAAGCCCTACGTATTCTGTCTGCAAGAATCATGGATATTTGCCCGGTGAACAGTCGGTCTGTCCAATTTGCAATAAAAACACTGAGGTTTACAGCCGCATAACAGGATATTATCGACCGATAAGCAATTGGAATGATGGAAAAACGCAAGAATATAAAGACAGAAAAGAATATTCAAATATTTTAAATGAAAGGAAAATTGTTAATGAACAAAAGGAAAGATTATATCAGCTGGGATGATTACTTCATGGGATTAGCCCTCCTTTCTTCCATGAGAAGCAAAGACCCGTCTTCTCAGGTAGGAGCCTGTATTGTAGATAGTGAAACTAACCGTATTTTAAGTGTTGGATATAATGGTTTGCCAAAGAATTGCTCGGATGATGAATATCCCTGGATGAAAGAAGGTGAAACCTTAGAGACAAAATATCCTTACGTGGTACATGCCGAACTAAATGCTATTCTGAACAACCGAGGTGCAATACTGGAAGGAAGCAAACTCTACACCACTCTTTTCCCTTGTAATGAGTGTGCGAAAGCTATAATTCAATCAGGAATAAAAGAAATTGTTTATCTTAGTGATAAGCATTCAGAAAGTGCTGAGGTCAAAGCTTCCAAAAAAATGCTGACAAGTGCGGGAGTTGATTTTAAACAGTTTAATACAAGTATAGATGCAATTGAATTAAAGTACAGGAATGATAAATAACCCGGAAAGGTTGAGAATTTTCCCTTAGCTTAGGAAAAGCTTAGGGAAAATTTTTATTGAAGAAAACATAGTGAAATGATATAATATTCAAGATGTTAAATGTTATTTAGAAAGTTGGAGAAACATGAAAGGAAGAAATACAGACATAATAACTGAAGATGTTAAATTAGACTGTGATAAAATAATAGAATTAAAGAATAATAATGAACAATTTTTCATAACGAACGGCAGACGTAAAACATATCACATATTGACCTATGGCTGCCAGATGAATGAACATGACTCTGAAAAAATATCAGGTATGCTTACATCAATTGGTTATAAAGAAACAGATGATGATAAAAAAGCTGACCTTGTAATTTTTAATACATGTTTAATAAGAGAAAATGCAGAGCTTAGAGTATTCGGGAAGCTTGGAGAAGTAAAAGGATTAAAGCGCAATAAACCGGATATGTTGGTGGCAGTTTGCGGCTGCATGATGCAAAGACAAGAAATAAGAGAAAAAGTGTTAAAAAAATTCTCTTTTGTAGATATAATTTTTGGAACAAACACAATTCATGAGCTGCCTATGCTGATATATAATGTGGATTTCAATAAAAGAAAGAGCGTGGGCATTGTTGATAACACAGAGTCAATTTATGAAGATATGCCGAAGCAGCGTAAGTTTAAGCACAAGGCATTGGTAAACATAACATACGGCTGCAATAATTTCTGCACCTATTGCGTCGTTCCCTATGTAAGGGGCAGAGAAAAGTCAAGAGAGCCAAATGAAATAATTGATGAAATAAAAGCATTGGCAGAGGATGGCTGCAAAGAAGTGACCTTGCTTGGACAAAATGTTAATTCTTACGGAAGCAATTTGGAGAATAAGGTTACATTTGCTGAGCTTCTTTATGAAATAAATAAAATTGACGGTATTGAGCGCATTCGTTTTATGACTTCTCATCCGAAGGATTTAACGGATGACTTGATAAAGGCAATTAAAGAATGTGATAAGGTGTGCAAACATGTGCATTTGCCTGTACAGGCAGGGAGCAATGATGTTCTAAATCGTATGAATCGCAAGTACACAAAAGAGCATTATTTAAGCTTGGTTGAAAAATTAAAAGATGCTGTACCTGACATTGCAATAACTACAGATATAATAGTAGGATTCCCCGGTGAAACCGAGGAAGATTTTTTGGAGACCATAGATATTGTTAAAAAGGTTAAGTATGATTCTGCTTTTACTTTTCTTTATTCGGTAAGAGAAGGAACAAAAGCTGCAACAATGGAAGACCAAGTGCCTGATGATGTAAAACATGAACGTTTTGACAGACTTTTGGATGTTTTATATCCTATAGTACTATATAGAAATGAACAATGCATTGATAATGTGTTTCCCGTATTGGTTGAATCTGCTGAGAATGGTAAATTAACAGGCAGAACCGAGCATTTCCGGCTGGTTCATTTTAAAGGAAACAGTGAGCTGATTGGTGAAATAGTAAATGTAAAAATAACTAATGTAAAAACCTTCCATATGGAAGGAGAAATAGTAGAGCAACAGTTGACGGAATAGGGGGTTTAGAATGGCGAAATATACACCTATGATGGAGCAGTATTTTTCAATAAAAGAGCAATACCGGGACTGTATTCTTTTGTACAGACTTGGAGATTTTTATGAAATGTTTTTTGATGATGCTATTACAGCTTCAAGGGTATTAGAGATTGCACTTACGGGAAGGGATTGCGGACAAGAAGAAAGGGCTCCGATGTGCGGTGTCCCGCATCATGCCGTTGACGGATATATTGCAAAGCTTATAGAAAACGGCTACAAGGTTGCAATATGCGAGCAGCTTGAAGACCCTTCGGATGCCAAAGGAATTGTAAAACGCGATGTAATTAGGATAATCACTCCCGGAACAATAATCGAGCAGGGTATGCTGGATGAAAAAAGCAACAATTATTTGTGCGCTATATATTTGTACAAGGGTTTTGGTATGTCTTATGCGGACATTTCAACGGGTGAGCTCTATGTAACGGAAAACATATCGTTAAATGATTTTTTGAAAAATAGCACCCATGATTTATTAATAGAAGAAATCAACAAAATATCCCCGTCAGAAATTATATCCAACAACCATATCGGTAATGAAGTTATAGATTCAATGATAAATATAAGCAATGTATTGAGCTTAGATGACTATAAGAAAATAGTTTTGAAGCATTTTGAGGTTCTTTCATTGGACTCATTAGGGCTTAAGGAGAATTACCATGCGGTAATGTCTCTTGGAATGCTTTTAAATTATTTAAATGAAACTCAAAAAACTTCACTCGACCACATTAATAAACTTCATTTTTATACGGTAGGGGAATACCTGCAGATTGATGCAAGCACAAGAAAAAACTTGGAGCTTATTGAAACAATTAGAGGGAAAAAAGGTCCGGGGACCCTCTACCATGTTGTTGACAACACCATGACTGCTATGGGGGGAAGGCTTCTTAAAAAATGGATTGAAGAGCCTCTAAAAAATATTAAGCATATTAATTTAAGATTGGATGCAGTTGAAGAATTATATGAAAATATAATGACCTCTAATAATATTAAAGAATATTTAAAAAGTGTTTATGATATAGAAAGGCTTATAAGCCGAATTGTATACGGCTCTTGTAACGGAAGAGATTTAAATTCTTTAAAGCAATCCCTCTCAAATTTACCGGATTTAAAATCAGAATTAAATGAGCTTTCTTCTCAAATGTTTGCCGATATTTATTCAAGCTTTGATGAGCTTAAGGATATTTTTGATTTAATTAACATATCGATTGTAGAAGAGCCTCCCATATCAATTAAAGAGGGAGGAATAATAAAACAAGGCTATAATGAAGAATTGGATGAATTAAGGGAAATTTCTATAAACGGTAAGGATTGGATTTCCAACCTTCAAGCTAAAGAAAGAGAAGCAACCGGTATTAAGAATTTAAAAATCGGTTTTAACAAGGTTTTCGGCTACTATTTGGAGGTTACAAAATCATATCTAAAGGATGTTCCCGAGAATTACATACGAAAGCAAACTTTGGCCAACTGTGAAAGATATGTAACCCCCGAGCTTAAGGAAATGGAAGCTAAAATTTTGAATGCCGATGAACAAGTAATGAAACTGGAATATGAGTTGTTCTTGGAAATAAGAGACTTCATAAGCAGACACGTGAAAAGAATTCAAGAAACAGCTTATAATATTGCGGTAATAGATGTGATTAATTCACTTGCAATTGCTGCTGTTAAAAATAATTATGTGCGGCCTGAAATGAACAAGAAAGGTTTTATAAAAATTACCGACGGAAGACATCCTGTTATTGAAAGAATACTGAAAAACGAGATGTTTGTTCCGAATGACACATACATAGATAACAAGGAATACCGCATGTCAATTATTACAGGTCCGAATATGGCAGGTAAATCCACTTATATGAGGCAGGTTGCCTTAATTGCACTAATGTCTCATATAGGCAGTTTTGTTCCCGCTAAAAAGGCGGAAATCTGCATAATTGATAAAATATTTACCCGAGTAGGAGCATCGGATGACCTCTCACAGGGACAAAGTACCTTTATGGTTGAAATGAGCGAGGTTTCAAATATATTAAAGAATGCAACTTCTAACAGTCTTTTGATATTGGATGAAATCGGAAGAGGTACAAGCACCTATGACGGGTTAAGCATCGCTTGGAGTGTTGTAGAATATATTACGAAAAAACTCAAGTCAAAAACACTGTTTGCAACTCATTATCACGAATTGTCCGAGCTTGAGAGCAAGCTTAAGAGCGTTAAAAACTATAAAATACTAATAAAAGAAGAACATGATGAAATAACATTTTTAAGAAAAATAACTGAAGGCAGCATTGACAGAAGTTATGGAATACAAGTTGCAAATTTAGCAGGTCTTCCTGAAGAAGTAATTGAAAGAGCAAAAGAAATATTAATTCAGCTTGAAGAAAGCGATATAAACAAGCCTTTTGCTAGGAAAAAAAACAGGGTGAACGATAATTTCCAAGTTTCCATGTTCCAGGCTAACCCTGCAGAGAATGAAATAAACAAGAAATACAAAGAGCTGGCAGAAAATATTAAGAATATAGATATTGAAAATATAACACCTATGCAATCATTTAAATTGCTTAATGATATAATAGAAAAAACTAAACGGATAGATACATAACGAAAGGAATGTCTTTCATGGCTATAATAAATCTATTGGATAATGAAACCATTAATAAAATCGCTGCCGGAGAGGTTATTGAAAACCCTAAGTCTATAGTAAAGGAATTAGTCGAAAATTCAATTGATGCCGGTGCCGATGAAATAACGGTTGAAATTAAAAACGGCGGCAAAAGCTTTATTCGAGTAACCGATAACGGGAAGGGAATTGAAAAGGACCAGGTTGAAAATGCCTTTAAAAGGCATTGTACCAGCAAGATTTCTTCTTCCCATGATTTGAATTCGCTTTTTACACTGGGATTTAGAGGTGAAGCCTTGGCAAGCATTGCCGCCGTTTCTAAGGTTGAAGTTATAACAAGGACAAATGATGATATCTATGGCATTAAAATGACTATTGAAGGTGGAAAAATCATTTCTAAGGAAGATATCGGCTGTCCGGTCGGAACAACAATAAGTGTAACAGACCTTTTTTACAATGTGCCTGCCAGGAAGAAGTTTTTAAAAAGCGATATTTCCGAAAGCTCAAATATCAATGAAATTGTTGTATCATTGGCTTTAAGCAAGGAGAATATTTCATTTAAGTATATAAACAATAACAATGTTGCCTTCAGAACTCCAAAGACAAATAATCTGATGAATACTATTTCAAGTCTTTATGAAAAAGATTTATACAATTCTCTTTTAAAGATTGACTATAAAGGCGATGTTTTAGGTATTACGGGATTTACCACAAATTTAAACTATTACAGGGGTAATAGAAAACAACAGATTGTTTTTGTTAACGGAAGGGTTATAAAGCATAAAAGGATGAGTTATTTCATTGAGGCTGCATATAATACTCTTCTTCCCAAAAATAAATATCCGTCATGCTTTATAAAAATTGAAATAGCTCCTGCATTGGTTGATGTAAATGTTCATCCTGCAAAGACGGAAGTGCGCTTTCAAAATGAAGAAATGGTATTAAATGAAATAAAAAAGGCTGTTTATTCTGCTCTGCACTCCAAGAATATTATGAAGGAAGTAAAAAGGGAAACGCTGTTACATGATTCAAAAGATAATTATATATCAAGAATATTTGATAGGAGTTCAGGTAAATCGGTTATTTTATGCGGCTTAGAAAACAAATTCACGAAAGAAACGGAAGAAACAGAAGGAATAGAGAATATTAGGATTACGGAAGCTGAAATTTCCAATAAAGATACTATCGTAAGGAATATATTCGAAGAAGCCGTTAATGAAGAAAAAGATATCCGCTTAATGGAGCCGCTTAAACCTTATGATAAATTTGAATATGAGCAGCAAACATTCATAGAGAAAGAAAATGACGAAAATAAGCTACCTGAGTTATCCGTTATAGGCATAGTGATGGATACGTACATAATTTGCGAAAACCCGGAAAAAACATGTATGTTTATGATAGACCAGCATGCGGCACATGAAAGAATAAACTACGAGAAATTTTTAAATCAATTTAATGCAAAAGAAATCTTAATACAGGAAATAGTACCGGAAGTTATTAATTTATCCTATGATGATTACGAGACAGCAATTTCGAATATGGAAATATTTAAATATTTGGGAATTTCCATTGAAAACTTTGGAAATAATGCTATACTGATAAATAACATACCCACTATATTTAAGGATTCAAATTTGAAGGATGTTTTTTTTGCAATCCTGGATAACCTAAAAGATATAACTAAGTTAAATTTAGATTTTGTTATGGGAAAAATAATAAAAGAGGCATGCGTCAAGTCCGTGAAGTCCGGAGACAGGCTTCATATGTCTGAAGTAAGAGCATTGTTAAATGACCTTAGAATGACAGATAACCCTTACACTTGTCCTCACGGAAGACCTGTAATTATTAAAATGACCAGGTATGAAATTGAAAAAATGTTTGAAAGAATTAAAAGTTAGGAAAGCAAAATGAATAAAATAATTGTTATTGTAGGACCTACGGCTGTAGGCAAAACATATATATCCGTAGAGCTTGCAAAGAAGTTAAATACAGAAATTATATCAGCCGATTCAATGCAGATATATAAGGGGATGAATATTGGAACTGCAAAAATCACCGAGGAAGAAAAACAAGGTATCATTCATCATATGATTGATATTATAAGCCCTGATGAAGAGTATTCGGTGTCAGAATTTAAATATGATGCTGAAAAAATTATTGACAGACTTTTAAGTGAAAATAGAATTCCCATAATTGTAGGGGGGAGCGGTCTGTATGTAAATTCTCTGATATATGATTTAGACTTTGGGAATACCAAGTCCAATAAAAAATTAAGAGAATACTACACTTATTATTATAAGGAGCATGGGGAGGATGCTTTGTATGACAAATTACTGAAAATCGACCCTGTTGCTGCTGAAAAAATTCATAAAAACAATATAAAAAGAATTATTAGAGCCCTGGAAGTGTATGATATTACAGGAGTTAAGTTTTCAGAGCTAAACACGGACATAAGAAAGAAAAGCAATAAATATGACTGTATATTGATTGGTCTTTCAATGGAAAGAAAAGTCCTTTATGAAAGAATTAATCAAAGAGTTGATGAAATGCTTTCTAA
>JAAYPY010000192.1 GCA_012519555.1 Tissierellia bacterium
AATATTGTTAAATGATTTGTATAAGCTAAATGGTATGGTATAGGAGGTAGTATGGGAAAGGTTGTAGTGGTTGGCAGTATTAATGTAGATATGGTTTTTACATCTGATATAAGACCAAAAGCAGGAGAAACTGTTCTTGGCAATACATTTTCTCTTATTCCGGGAGGTAAGGGCGCAAATCAAGCAGTGGCAGCTGCTAAATTAGGAGCAGATACATACATGATCGGCTGTGTGGGAAATGATTCAAACGGTGAATTTTCCTTAGAAAACCTGCAGGATATGAAGGTGAACACCGAGGGAGTCAAAATTGTTGACAATGCTCCCACGGGAGTAGCAAATATAGTTGTTGCCGACAATGATAACAGTATCATTGTTATATCAGGTGCAAATTTTGAAGTTAATAAAGATGTAATCAATAATAATAAAAAACTCATATTATCAGCTGACATGGTGCTTTTGCAGCTTGAGATACCCATGGAGGTTGTAGAATTTGTAGTTGAAATATGTGCCGAAAACAAGGTAAAGGTCCTGTTAAACCCGGCTCCTGCCGCTGTATTAAAAAAATCTCTCATAGAAAAGGCCGCATACATAACACCAAATGAACATGAATTAAAATTAATTTTTGATAATCAAGACACAGATTCAGTGCTTAAAAGTTATCCCAATAAATTAATTGTTACTATGGGCTCAAAGGGAGTTAAATACCATGATGGAAATGAAATAAGGGAAATCCCTTCAAAGAAGGTCGAAGTTGTAGACACCACGGGAGCAGGAGATACCTTTTGCGGAGCTTTAGCAGCTGCCTTAGTTAGAGGAGACAGCATTGAAGATGCCATCATCTTTGCAAACAAGGCTGCTTCTTTTACCGTAACAAAATTAGGAGCCCAAAGCGGCATGCCGGAATTAGCTGAATTGTTATAAGTTATGGGGGTTCTTTGGGATGTATGAAGGAAGGTCCTCAATAAGACTGATTAAAAAAGCACCTATTCTATGATAGGTGCTTCGTGCATGTATTAGATAACTTCTACGTTAGCAGCTTGAGGTCCTCTTGCTCCTTCAACTACTTCAAAATTAACTTTTTGTCCCTCTTCCAAAGTTTTAAAACCATCGGCTAAAATTGCAGAAAAATGCACAAACACGTCATTTCCTTCATCGCTTGTGATAAATCCAAAACCTTTCGCAGAATCAAACCATTTTACTGTACCTGTTTTCATTAAAATCCTCCATGCTTTTTATAAATAATTAATATATGAAAAAGAACTACACATGTAGTTCTTATCACGTCTCCTTCAAATACTAATATTAATATAAGTAATGCAAAACAATATCTATATTAATGTATTATTACGAAAAACAATTACTACTATGCTACAGTAACGTTGCTAGCCTGAGGTCCTTTTTGACCATCAACTATGTCAAAGTTAACTTTTTGTCCTTCTTCCAATGTTTTGAACCCATCTGACATGATTGCGGAAAAATGTACAAATACATCATTACCATCATCACAGGAGATAAAGCCAAAACCTTTTTTGGAATCGAACCATTTTACTGTACCTGATTTCATTTAGAAAAATCCTCCGATATTAAAAAAGATACTAACATTGTAACAGTTTTCTTTGTAAATTGCAATACATTTTTATTTATAAATCAAAAAATTCAGGATAAATCCGTTTCGGCACAGGCTTAAAATTATTTCATAATACAATTGAAAAAAAATCACTACTTTGTTATAATTGCTTAGTGATAATTTTAATAAAGGTGTGACATGATTAAACATTTTCTTAAGATATTTTTTACTTCAATATTACTTATCACTGCTATTCTGAGTGTTACAGCCTTGGGTTATATTTTTCTGGTTGATAAAGATATAGTAATAGGGAAAATTGAATTCATCAATGGTGAAAAGAGCGAGATTGCATTCTATGAATCAAGTACATTTGATTATGGAACATCTATAGGAAAAGCCGCGTCTAATATGAAAAGGTTCAACATACTTTTGGCGGGACTGGAAAATAGAAGAACCGATACCATAATGTTAATAAGCTATGATATGGAAAGCAAAAAAGCAGATCTGATATCATTGCCAAGGGATACATATCTTCCAAGAAATGCAGATGATGAAGGACAGCTCAAAAAAATAAATGCAGTATATGCTCAGGAAGGAATCGAAGGCCTGACATTAAGAGTACAGGAACTGTTAGGCATTCCTCTTGAAAAATATGTGCTTATTGATTATGATGCAGTAATTGCATGTGTCGATATGATTGGGGGAGTTGAGGTAAATGTTCCCTTTCACATGGAATACACGGATATTTACGATGACCCTCCCTTGTACATAGATATACCCCAAGGTATGCAGCTTCTTGACGGAGAGCAGTCATTAAAATTTTTAAGATACAGAAAGGGATATGACAATCAAGATTTGGGGAGAATAGAAGCACAGCAGCAGTTTATTAAGTCTGCTGTTAAAAAAGCTTTGGGTTTTCAACTGCCCTCTGTTATTAAGGAAGCTTATTCACACATTGAAACAAACATTCAATTATCTGAGCTGCTGAACTTAGCAGGCGATTTGGTCGGATTTTCTACAGATAATATCAAAACTTACATCCTGCCGGGTATGGATACACCTTTGGAAGGATTATCATTTTTTATACCTGATGAAGATGGTATAAAGAATTTGGTTTATTCATTATATGGTTTAAATACAAACAATATTGATTAAATATTGAAAGGCGGATTCATATGAAACAATTTATTAAAGTGTTTTTCATTTCTTTAGCAATATTTTCTATAGTTATAATTACAGGTATTTTTACCTATGCAAAATTCACATCTCCTGAAGGAATAACTCAGGATCCAGATGAAGAAAATCCAATAGCTGCCGACAAAGAAGAAGATGATGATAACTTAACCCCCTTGGAAAGGGCAATTCGTGACAGCAACCGAGTAAATGCTTTGCTTTTAGGGTTTGAAGGTGCAAGGTCAGATACGATAATGCTGGCCAGCTTTGACAGGAAAACCAAAGAAGCAAACATTATATCGATTCCAAGAGACACCTATTATAAAAGGGATAAATATCCTACATATTCTGAAATGCAAAAAATGAATGCAGTTTACGGCAGTGAAGACGAAGGCTATAAAGCCGTTATGGAAGCTGTTGAAGAAATTACCGGTATTTCTGTTGACAGATATGTAGCTGTTAATTATAACGGTGTAAGAGCAGCGGTAAATGCTATCGGCGGTGTGGAAGTAAATGTTCCTATACATATGAAATACACTGATATATATGATAAGCCGCCTTTGTATATAGATATTAAGCCGGGTCCCCAGATTATATACGGAGACAAGGCAATGGAGCTTCTTAGATTCAGAACGGGAGATCCGGGATATCCTTCATTTCCAAACGGTGATATAGGAAGGGTAGAAATGCAGCAGCAGTTTATAAAATCAGCAATTAAAAAATCCTTGAGCCTTAAGCTGCCCAATGTAATAAGCGCTGTTTATCCTCATGTTGAAACAAACTTCACTATAACAGAGCTGTTAAGTCTTGCAAAGGATGCAATAGGATTTTCAACTGATAATCTCACAGCAAAAATTTTACCGGGAGAAGCAAAAATATTAGGCAATAATCCGCCCTTATCTTTCTATATACCGGACGGTCAAGAAATAACAAAATATGTTTACGAATTATATAATGTACCACTATCAGCAAGTACAGATGAAGAAAATGTAGCTCAAGCTTCAGAGTAACTCAGGGGGTTTTAAAATGATTAAGCCGAAACCATTAAAGACCGGTGATAAAGTTGCAGTAATAGCTCCTTCATCAGCTTCTGATTTGAAATCCGTAAAAAACGCAGAAAAAAAAATACGAGCCCTTGGCTTAACTCCCGTAATGTTTCCGACATGTTATACAAATTACGGGCACCTTTCCGCAACCGATGAGGAAAGGGCTGATGATGTAAACGATGCCTTTAAGGATGAAACCATTAAAGGCATAATCTGTTTAAGAGGCGGTTATGGGACTATCAGGATATTAGACCTTTTAGATTACCAAATAATAGCTTCAAATCCCAAAGTGTTTGTAGGATTCAGCGATATTACGGCACTTCATACGGTTTTTAATCAAATATGCAAGATGGTGACTTTTCATGGTCCCATGGCAGCAACCAACTTTGCAAGAGTAAAAAATGATAAAGTCGAATTTGATAATTATTCTTTTGAAAACTTGGTTAAGAACATTTTTACAAAGGAACCCATGGGTCTCCACAGCAATCCAAACAAGGAAGCCTTAAAAAGTTTAAATACCGGCAAGGCTCAGGGGCAATTAGCAGGCGGTAATCTCACCCTTTTAACTGCCACCTTAGGCTCCAAATATGAAATAGACACAAGAGGCAAAATACTCTTCATTGAAGAAATTGGAGAGCCTGTTTACAAATTGGACAGAATGCTTACCTCCTTGGCATTGGCAGGGAAATTCCATGATTGCGCCGGAATAATACTTGGAACCTTTGTAAAATGCGAAAGAGAAAAGAAAGCTTACGAAGGAGGTCTGGATCTTCCTTTGGAGGAAGTTGTGGATAACACCTTAGTTAAATACAAGAAGCCGATAATTTACAACTTTAAGGCAGGACATAATTTTCCCCAGCCTACAATGGCATTGGGCACAAAGGTTCGTATAGATGCAGATATGAAAGAGGTAGAATTTTTGGAAAGCGGAACATCATGAGATCCTTGGCGTACGTAATAGAATGGAGTATATATGGATATTAATAAAAGAATAGATGAAATATATGACGAATTGGTGGAAATACGAAGAGACCTTCATAAAAACCCGGAACTAAGTCAGAATGAGTACAGGACCCAGAAAAAGCTCCGTGAATACTTGAATAAGTGGGGAATTGAGAATTACCCCTGCGCCGATACAGGCCTTGTCGGAATAATAAAGGGAAAAAACAAAGGAAAAACCATTGGAATAAGGGGAGATATGGATGCCCTGCCAATTCATGAAAAAAACAAGGTGCCCTACCGCTCTCTAACTCCCGGAGTTATGCATGCATGCGGTCATGACGCACATACGACAATACTCCTTGGCACCGGCAGAATACTGAAGGAACTCATGGATTCAAAAAACTCCATAAATGGAAATGTCAAATTATTTTTTCAGCCGGCAGAGGAAACAATAGGCGGTGCAGAAAGAATGATTAATGAAGGATGCATGGAAGAACCAAAGGTTGATTATGTTTTAGGCCTTCATGTACAGCCTTATTTAAAGGTGGGAAGGGTTGAACTTAAATACGGTAAGCTCAATGCATCCACGGATACCATCAATATAAGCTTGAAAGGCAAAGCTTCCCATGGAGCATATCCGGACAAGGGAATTGATGCAATATTAATGGCAGGCAATGTAATAACTGCATTGCAGTCAATAGTGAGCAGAAATATTTCTCCTCTAAATTCAGTGGTAGTATCTTTAGGTAAGATTTCAGGCGGCATCAAGAATAATATAATTGCCGATCAAGTAACAATCACAGGTACAATGAGAACCTTGGATGATGAAATAAGAAAATATACAAAGGACAGAATATCAAGTCTGGTAAAAAATATTGCCATGGCTTACGGAGGAGAAGGTACAACGACATTTAAAAACGGTTATAAAGCTTTGATAAATGATAATGAACTAGTTGATATTATAAAGGAAAACGCCGAAAGGCTGCTTGGAAAAGAAAATGTAGAATTTAAGGAGTTTCCAAGCCTTGGAGCAGAGGATTTTTCATATTTTTTAGATGCTGCAAAGGGTGCCTTCTTCCACTTGGGATGTGGAAATCCCTTAAAGGGTATAACATCCCCCCTGCATACCGAGCATTTCGATATTGATGAAGAATGTTTAAAGGTGGGAGTAAGGCTGCAGGTCGAAAATGCAATGACCTTGCTAAAGAGGTATTAGAAAATATCAGGAGGGAAAAATGAAAATATTTATAAGTGTGGATATAGAAGGAATCACCGGTGTTACATCATGGAAAGAAACAGAATTAGGAAACCAGGAGCACAGAATATGTGCGGAACAAATGACCAAGGAAACAATAGCAGCATGCCAAGGCGCTCTAGCTATGGGGGCAAAAGAAATATTAATAAAGGATGCACATGATTCAGCAAGAAATATAGATTTTACCAAAATTCCAAAATGTGCAAAAATAAGCCGAGGCTGGACCAATACACCTGACTCCATGGTTGCAGGATTGGATGAAACATTTGATGCCGCCATATTTATAGGCTACCATTCAGGGTCCGGCTACGACGGAAATCCTCTGTCTCATACAATGAGCACAAGCAACAACTATATAAAGATAAACGGTGAAATAGCTTCCGAATTTGTTATTAATTCATACATAGCGGCAAATTACGGTGTACCGGTGGTGTTTTTAAGCGGAGATAAAATGCTTTGCGAAAGAGCAAAGAAATTCAATAAAGGAATAGAAACCCTTGCTGTTAAGGAGGGTGTCGGAGGAGCTGCCATAAGCATCAATCCTGAACTATCCTGCGAATTAATAAGAGAAGGAGTTAAAAATGCTCTTAAGCATATTTCAGCATGCAAAATTGAAATTCCTGACAAATTTGAAGTCGAAATCAACTACAAGGAACACTCTAAAGCAAAGAAAGCATCCTATTTTCCGGGAGTTTCACAAACAGGACCTTATATGGTTAAATACACAGCCAAGGATGTAAATGAACTTTCAGCAACAATGATGTTTATCCTATAAAAATAAGAGGAGGAAAAAAATGTTCAGAAAAATGAGAAGAATCAAACAATTACTGTCAATGGAGGACACTGTATCCGTATTGGACAGATGCACAAACGGAGTAATGGCATGCTTGGGAGATGAAGACTATCCTTATGCAGTACCGGTTAACTATGTATATTACAAGGATAAAATATATTTTCATTCAGGAAAAAGCGGGCATAAAATAGATGCCATAAAAAAATATCCAAAGGTATCCTTCACGGTAGTAGATAAGGATACAATAGTAAGCCAAGAATACACCTCATATTTCAGAAGTGTCATTGCATTCGGAAAAGCAAGAATAACGGAAGGCGATGAATGGTTTGAAGCTTTTAAGGCTTTGGTAGAAAAGTACTCCGGAGACATGCCAAAGGATGCTAAGCATGAAAAGATAACAGAATGCACAGGATCTCACGTTATAGCAATAGATATAGACCACCTGACCGGCAAAGAAGCTATCGAATTAGTCAATGCCAAAAAGTAAGCGGAGAAATTATGCTTGAAAAAGGATTAGTTAAAGTAGTTGAAATTATCGATATCAATCACACAGGTCAAGGGGTTGCGAAAATAAATAATTTTGTTGTATTTGTAAGCGGCACCATTTCAGGCGATAAGGTTAAAATAAAAATTACAGACATCAAGAAAAATTATGCCACAGGAGAAATCTTAAGTATTATCAAGCCCTCTGAATTTAGAACAGCTTCGCCCTGCACCTATTTCCAACAATGCGGAGGATGTCAGCTCATGCATATGGATTACAAGGAGCAGCTTAAATACAAGCGAAACAGAGTGATAAGCGAATTAAGAAGAGCCCGGGTAAATTTCCATGAAGAGACGGTAAATAAGACTATAGGTATGGAAGACCCATACAGGTACAGAAACAAAACAACCTTTTCAGTAACCGAAAAAAACAATGAAATTCAAATCGGTCCCTATGAACAAGGTACATACAATACGGTAGACATCAGCAGCTGTTTAATTCAAAGCAAGGCTGCTGATGAAGCAGTAACAAGCTTTAAAAACTTGATGAAAAAATACAATATCAGAGCTTATGATATGAAAACTAAAAAAGGTATCGTAAGAAATATTGTAATCAGAAACAATCGAAAAGGTGAGCTCATGCTCATCATAGTAACAACAAGCGAAAGTTTTCAAAATAAAGAGCTATTGGTCAATGAATTATCATTTATACCAAATATAACTACAATAGTTCAAAATATAAACAATAAAAATACAAATTTATCAATGGGCATAAAAAACATAACTCTTTATGGTGAAGGTACGATAACCGATACTATTGACGACTTGAGCTTCACCATTTCTCCCGAAACATTTTTTCAAATCAATCCCATTCAAACAGAAAAACTTTACCAAACTGCCATTGAATATGCACATCTAGATAAAGATGACATTTGCTTTGATCTTTATTGCGGCATAGGAACCATATCGCTAATGGCTGCAAAAAAGGCAAAGAAGGTATTCGGAATAGAAATTGTTAACCGTTCAATTATAAATGCAAGAGAAAATGCCAAAAAAAACAATATATCCAACCTTGAATTCTATGCAGGCAAAGCCGAAGAATTACTCCCTCAGCTTAATAAGCAGAATATAAAGGCAGATGTAATAATTCTTGACCCTCCAAGGAAGGGCTGCGAAAAAGAAGTAATCGACACCATAATCAGCATGTCACCAAAAAGGCTTGTCTATGTTTCCTGCAACCCTTCTACCTTGGCACGAGATATAAAATTACTGGAGTCCGGCGGCTACATGCTTAAAAAGGTACAGCCCTTAGACCAATTCCCATGGACGGTACATGTGGAGACGGTATGTTTAATGTCTAGAAAGTGATGTCCGGAAAGCCTTGAGAATACTGAGTTTTATAAAATGAAAGTAAATCTGTCAACTCGACTTTAGCCCTTGATATGTGTTCGTGGAAACATGTCGAGGGTATATTTTTGCTCAAAATTTGAGCCAGAATATGGGTAGGGTTGA
>JAAYPY010000193.1 GCA_012519555.1 Tissierellia bacterium
CATATATGATGATTAATTACATAATAACCTTATACCCTAATAATTTCAGTTATAACAATCATTATATAAAAAAGTAGATATTCTTTTGATTACAACAACTTGGTCCTCTTATCATCAAAAACTTAATCAAGAATAATTTAGTTTTATGTTTACAACGCTTTTATTGTGGTATATTAATACTGTTAAACATATATCTAAGAGGAGGAAATTATGGCAGGTTTTGGAAACCCATTTGGTGCAAACGTACCAAGAAAATTAACAAAGGATGAACTTATTCAAGCTGTAAGGCTAAATATTGCAGGAGAGTTAGAGGCAATTTACGTATACGATGCACATATTCAAGCAACCGATGACATTGTTGCAAAAAAAATCATTGGAGACATTAGAGACGAAGAGAAGGCGCATGTAGGTGAATTATTAACCCTGCTTAAGTATTTAGATCCTAAAGAAGCAGAATTTCTTAATGAAGGAGAAGAAGAAGTAAGAGAAATGCTGGAAGAGCTTAATATTAAAACAGTAACGGCACCACCGTCGGATACAAACAGTACCGTAGGAAGCTTATTAAAAGAATAGGAGGATAGTATGGATTTTTTATCAAGAGAAGGCTCTCCCATATCCGCAGAGCTTTGGTCAAAGATTGATGACCAAGTAACATCAATGGCTAAAAAAGTGCTAATAGGAAGAAGATTCCTTAATATTTACGGACCGTTGGGAGCGGGAGTACAAAGTATAAATATAGATGATAGTACAGAATTAGCAGAAACAGAGGGCAGTATAGTTCAAATAAAAGGAAGAAAATTTGAGCAGATCCCTTTATTAAATCAGGACTTCAGCCTTTTATGGAGAGATCTTGAGCATAGCGAAAAAACAGGAATGCCTGTAGACCTGTCTTCTGCATTACAAGCAAGTGCAACTATATCAAAAAAGGAAGATGAATTAATTTTTAAAGGCAATAAAGAATTAGGTTATGAGGGACTCCTTACGGCTAAAGGAATTACAAAGCTAAAGCTTAGCAACTGGGAGGAAGGAGAAGCACCGGTAAAAGACATAACCGCCGGCATATCAAGTTTATTTGATAAGGGATTAGTAGGCAGGCAAGCATTGATTATAAGCTCAGACTTATTAATTAAGCTTCAAAGAATTCAACCGGGAACAGGTATTACTGAATACGAAAGATTAAGTAAATTAGTAAAGGGCAATATATATTACACAACAGTAATAGGCAGCAACAAGGCAGTCCTGCTTAGTGCAGAGCCCCAATATATGGATTTGGTTGTCGGACAGGACATGTCAACATCTTACTTGGAAACAAAAGACCTAAACCACTATTTCAGAATTATTGAAACAATTCTTTTAAGAATTAAAAACAAAAATGCCCTTATAGTATTTGAATAAAACATGCGGAAGGTGTCATTCTGAGAGCTTTAGCTCCAAGAAATGTAAAAGCCAAAGACCAAAATCTTTGGCTTTTACATTTCTTGAAAACAAATCAATTCAACATATATCTCATCTCTTCTCACCTACAATAGTAAGAAGTTTCAACAATAAGATTAGTTTATAGAAATAATATGATTGTTTTATATAAGAAATTAACCTTGTAATATATTATTATAATTAAAAACACATGCGAGGAGAGATTTTATATGATTCTTAAATCAAAGAGTACTTTGGTCAAGACTGCAATGTTAGTGCTTTTATTCACTGTTTTATTAAATTTAGTTGCCTGCAGTAAAGAAAGCGGCTCATCAAAAGCTTCTAAAACAAATGAATACAAGGAATTTGAGGAAGGAATAGATGAAATTCTCAGTGACTTTTCCATCAACTTATCTGAAATAGAAGATAAATTACCAATTGCAAAGGAATTTAACGAAGCAGATGCTAAAGAGAAATCTGCAATGGCGTTAGAATTGGCTAAGGATATGGCCATTGCAGAGGCATTCGGACTTACTAGCGATGAGATATTCGTATTATCTGCTGAAGCGGTAAAAGCATATCCTCATCCCCTCTTACTTAACAACTTTGGTGTTATGGCCTATAATCATATTGGCGAAGAGGAAGGTTTACACTATTTGTTACTTGCACTGAATCAAGAACCCGATAATCCTATTTTACTTACCAATATAGCAAATATATATATGGAAATGGATGATTTCCTCAGTGCGGAAGAGTATGCAAAGAGAGCATTGCAGACTCAAGATGATTATGGACCTGCATATCAAGTAATGACTACAATTCATTTAAAGAATGAAAATAGTATATTAGCCTCTGAAACTATGATAAAATCGGCAAAGCATTGTTTTGATGATGTTACAATGTATCATTTTGATTCTTTTTTATATGCAGTTGATAGATTAGACCCTTTGGTAGACGAATATCCATTAAAGGAAGAGTTTATAGATTTATTATATACTATAGCAAAGGAAAATGTGGATACATTAGGCTACAATAGCAGCATTGACACCCCGGAAGCTCAGCTCGAGTTGAAAGCTTTCCCACAGATTACCAGTGTAGAAAATCTATCTAAATCAAGTAAGTATATAGATGAAGAACTAAGCAAAATTATGGATTTGCAATATGCCGGTATTCAATTCGGAATGAATAATCCATGGGATTATTATGAATATTTTCATAGCTACGAGGAAGGCGGAGATGGAGTATATCCCGTTAAAAATAACATCAGACAAGCCTATGCATATGAAGTAATACAATCTTTTTACAAATTTAAAGTAGATAAAATCAAAGCCAAGTACTCGGAAGAAGATTCTAAGAGATACAATGATTATCGAATTAGATACGATAATATAACCAAGGCATATGATGAAAAATTTTATGGAAATAGAGAAAAATTGCAGGCAGCATTTGAAGAAATAGGCGAAGGTGCAGTTAATATAGGCAATTCAGAAGATGCATTACTCTATTTATTTTCAGACTTTCTTAAAGAGGGAGTTGAAGCAAGTAAAAAAGCAATGGACCTTTATGTAGAAGAATGTGAAATTGAACTAGCAAGACATACGGATTATTTAGATATTCAAGAGCAAAATTCAAATTCAGTTCTGACAAGTACCCACAATCAATACAATGAAATCAAACAAGTATTAGAAGAATATTGGCTTAAATCCAGCGGTATCTTAAAATATATTTCCGAAGAGGGGCTGTTTCTGCACTATGTAAGTGAGCGAGAAGTTTATGTATATGATGAAGTTTACGATGCCTTGTACCCTCTTTCCAGTGAATCTGTATACTTAATTGATGCTAAAAATCAATTATATCAAAAGGAAACACTGTTGCAAAATGCTGTTGAAACAGCTGCAAACATGGAGATATCTGTAAGAGAAGCCATGAAAATAGGAGAATATGATGGTGGAGATGTTGCCCCTAATATAGAAAGACAGGAATTAAGTACTTTCCCTGAAGATGAGATGATTGGAGATTTACAAATAGAAGGTAGTTTTTTTGGACTATTGGGAGGCTCTATCTCATTTGATGGAGAGAGCTTGAAGCTTACCGGAGAAATTTTATCTCAAGAAAAAGGATATAAGAAGAATTTCTATACGGGAGAAACAACAATCCATACTTTGACGGGAGTAAATCCACAAGGAAATACGGATTGGTTTAAAGATTCAAAGGTAGTAAAAGATGCAATATCAAAAACAGGTTCTCTTGGCAAGGTAGCGAAGGCTTTGGGGAAAATCGGTTTTGGGTTTTCCAACAGCGAAAAATCAGGCACATACTATACGATGGACTCAAAAAGAAACCTGACTGACAGAGGAATTATTCATTCGAAAGCAAAAGGAGGACAAATTTTTGATGTTGGTAAATCAAGTGAAGTTGTTGTTGAGAAATCCTTTGCAACGGGATTAACCAGAACCTCGGCAAGTACCAGATATAGCTTTAAGTTTATCAGTATCAGTGAATAAACAAAGACCGGCTAAAACACTGGTTTTTAAAGCCAAAGAGCAACCTCTTTGGCTTTTACATATCTTGAAAACATATCAATTCAACATTACCCATACTTTGGGCTTTCTTAATACATTGTTCAGTGAATCCTCTCTTAGCAAAAATATAAAAGTAAATATGATTATAATGAAACATCCTGCTTTTTCTGACAATGTCATTCAATACATCTGTATCTACAAGTGAATTAGTCCACTTACACTCACCAAAAATAGCACTACTACCTTCATATGCCATCAAATCTATTTCTTCCTGACGTTTCAATTTAGGATTATTTCCCCACCATCGACCAATGTTCCCAAAGAAAAAAGGTGCAGATTTTATATTTTGATACATATACTGCTTACATATTTCCTCAAAGGTAAGACCCATAAATGAATTAAGCTGTGATTCGATTTTAGCATTATAAACCTCTTCACCAAACCCGGATGCTATAAGACTCATATTTGGAAATACAAATCTATACCAAAATCTGAACATTTGATCACTAAGAAGATATATGCTTTTTCTACTTACCTTTTCAGTAATTGGTATTTCCTTTTTTACTATGCCTAATGATATCAATGATGATAAATATTTAGCACATTTATTACTTTCCATATTATTTTTTGAAGCAATTTCACTTAATCTCGATGCCCCGGCGGCTATTGAATCAATTATACCATTGTATGTAGCAGGCTCTCTCAATTCCTGCTTTAACAAATTCGTAGGCTCTTCATAAAGAGCACCCGAATCATCTAAATATAAAGATATAATGTTTTCTTTTAAAGACAAATCATTATTTATCTTGCTCAAATATTCGGGTATACCTCCGGTAATACCATAAAATACTGCTTTATCTTCTTTTTTATAACCATCCATAAATGGTATGGATTCAAAATAAGTAAAAGGCTTAACTCTAAATTGAGCTGTTCGTCTGCCATATAATGGACTTTTGTATCCTAAAACTTGGTTTTCCATAAAGCTCATTGATGAACCGCACAATATTAAAAAAAGTTTGCCATCCTTAAGTTTCATATCAATATGTGCTTGAATCACAGAAGATATTGAAGGTAAACTTTCAGCTAAATAAGGATATTCATCAATTACTAAAATCAACCGTTCTTCCTTTGAAATATTACCGAGATATTCAAATGCCTTCTCCCAATCTTGAAAATAAATGTTCTCCATTTTATTTCTATCTGTTATACTAAAAACATCATTACTAAAATTTTGTAAATTTACTTCACTGCTGGCTTCTCTTGCAACAAAATAAATTGCATTTTTATCCTTACAAAATTCCCTTATCAAAGTAGTTTTGCCTACACGGCGCCTGCCGTAAAACACAGCAAACTCAAATTTGTTACTGCGATACATGTTATTTAACTTTTCTAATTCTCTTTCTCTCCCATAAAACATAAATTAACCCCCGATTCAACAAATGTCAAACTCTAAAGTATGCAACTCCTGGGTTGAATAATATATCAAATTGTAATCTTTGTCAAGAAAAAAATCTCTATCTGTCATCCTAGCGATAGCGAAGGATCTCATCTTTTACTCACTCGTCATTCTGAACGCAGTGAAGAATCTCATCGATTCTTCTGCATTTTAACCATCATTATTGCTTTTAATCGTTGCATATCATAATAAAATTTGACCATTACTCCGGCTGTTGTTTTTTGAGCCATAACCAAGACAATTGAAGTTATTTTATAAAATCTAAGATGCTCATTTTGAATGTGAGAATATTTTTCATGTGCTTTTATAGCCTTTCTGCTGTTTAATTCAATATATTGTCCAATGGAATTTAAATATATTCCTTTACTGTATGCCTTAAATTTGTGAAATCGCCTATACATTTTTATTATCCAGTTTTCAAAACTTCTGTGATTCTTAAGAAGTTTTACATTGGCATGCTGGGGAATAGTCACATCCTGAACCAAGTGACATGCCGCCCCCAAGTAAAACATTGCTTGATTTATATCACCTAATACAAACTCATTTAATGCCCTGTTATAGTATGATTCACATTCATTCTTGGCATTGCTGTTTCCGTATAAACCCCTCTTTGTTTTCGGACTGTAAAAATGATTGCTACTCTTTAAATCCTGGTCGGCCCAAACAACACCATCATTTATTTCATCAATATGGGTTGACATAAGATTATAAACATCAAAATAACCATCGTTTCTCAATATATGAAGAGACTGATTGTTAATTGCTTGATGAACAATACATTCAGTTTTAATTATCCTTTTTTTAAGCGGATTTATTGCCCTTAATATGTTTTTGTATACAAGTGAATAAGTTCTCTCCAATGCCAACATAATAACCTTCTTTGAATCATTTTAAGGTTATTTTCTGCATATTTAAAGCTATTATGCAAGTTGCGATTGATTATTATTTGATTGCGTAAAAATATAGTTTTCTTAGTTAGCCCAAAAAGAACCGTCCCCACTGGGTCATAATAACTGCTTTACCACATTTAATACATTCCTTAATGTCTTCGGATTGAAACCATCTACTATTTTCATATTCTAAAATGAAAGACCACCTATTAATTTAAGATGATCTCTACAATTTTAACTTAAAACAAATCGTTATGGGTACCAGTGCGAGTTAATGATAATGTTAAAATATCTTTTTCTACTTTATATATGAGTAGCCAATCTGGAGTAATATGGCATTCCCGGTATCCCTTGTAATTTCCAATAAGTTGGTGGTCAAGATACACTTCAGGAAGAGGTTTATTCTGAACTAAAAGTTTAAGAACATTTTCAAAAAGATTTATATCATAACCACGCTTTTTAATTAATTTATAATCTTTTTTAAATTGACTAGAGTATCGAACTTTAAGCATTTAGATCGTCCATTAAAGTCTCAATGCTGTCAAAAGATTTACTCATATTACGATTATTATTAACATCATCTATAGCGGCCTGGGTATCTTCATTGGGAAGATTAAGCCGTAAATCAAAAGGAATACCACCATAGCGAATAGAATGACGTAAAAACATATTCATAGCAGTAGACATATTGAGACCTAGTTCATTAAAAATAGCTTCAGCCTGCTGCTTTACTTCACTGTCAACACGAATATTTATATTACTTGTACTCATATTATCAACTCCCTTCTATAATTACATTGTAAAACAATATGTAGTGTTTGTCAATGAATATGTTAAGTGCCAAACTTATATTATTTTAAGTTTATATTTGAAAACAAAAATACACCTAAAGAGTTTATTCTCAAAGGGATTCAAAAATACCTTCAATTATAATTTCCAAAGTTGAATTATCCAACGTTCTTTGTAAATATATGAATTATTATAT
The DNA here is from genome assembly GCA_012519555.1 of Tissierellia bacterium. Lineage (GTDB taxonomy): Bacteria > Bacillota > Clostridia > Tissierellales > Sedimentibacteraceae > Sedimentibacter. Next base: position 7,267 of record JAAYPY010000193.1, read on the forward strand.
GATTTTTTAGATTACCCTCAAGGATTTTTCCTAAAAGGACATTTCTATCAATAAGTTAATAAGTTAATTTTTGTATTTCCTGTTTTAATTCATCCTTTAATCTGCTGTCTTCCATCAAGTAATCTTTTGTCTTTTCATCGGTACCTATTGCCTTTTTAGCATATTTTAAGGCATTATATGATTCTCCCATAGCATCATATAATGCGACTAAATCACACATAGCATTTACATTCATAGGATTATCCGCTAATTCTGATTCAAAGCACTGCTCGGCTTTCTCCAAATCATTTTTATCGTACCAATATGTATAACTAAGAGTTATTCGAGCGTTATATGTATTGGGATATAGATTTATTACCTCATTTAATAAATCTATTTTTTTATCCGGATTTTTTATGCTGTAGACAGCATTCATCTTATGATTTGCTTCTAATATGTATTCTAATTTTTCATTATATACCTTTATTTTCTCATCAACATTTTTACTGACAATCTTGTCAATAGTGTCGGGCAGCTCCTTAATTGTATACCATGCGTAAATAACAAAGAACACACCTGCAATTGCAGCAGTTGCAGATATAACCGTCAATAAATAATTACTTTCAAAACTATTAATATCAATATTTGTACCCATAGAATTATTTAAATATGAAGCTATGAATGGCGAAAATAGTCCTATTAATAATAAAATAATAAATATGAACATCATAATTTTTACTATAAAATTAGCTTTCATATGTACGCCCCTTCATCTTTTCTAAATTATAACATCGTTTGCATCATTACGCAATATTGCTCCTACTATTTGTAATAAAAATATAACAATATTTTTAAATTTTCAAGTATTAAAATAAAAAGCTGGTGCCTGCACTGCCATGTTCAATCCCTGTTTGTTTATCATCTAATTCTGACCCCTCAAAATCCTTCCATCCGGCAAGATTTTTATTATATTCTCAATTTCTAACATTGAGAGGCATTCTATTAATTCAAATGGTTTTTTATTCATTAATTCAGAAATTTGATCAATAGTTTTGTCATCATTGCTTAAATATGATAATATTGTTAATTCTAATTCGCTAAAGTGCCTATTATCTTTTAAACCTATTGCTGCTATCTTATTTTCATCATCTTTATTTATAGATATACTATCAGGGATTAACTCTTGAATAATTAATTGTTTTGGACTTAAATAAATCTCAGCACCTTTAGAAATCAATTGATTTGTACCTTCTCCTGTTATGCTGTATATATCAGATGGTACAGCAATAACTTTTTTACCTTGCTCTTTAGCCATAGCTGCTGTTATTAGCGCTCCGCTGTTTTTTGAAGCTTCGACCACTAAAATTTTCTCACTACAGCTGCTTATTAGAAAATTACGCTTTGGAAAATGTTCAGGTTTTGCTTTTACTCCCGGTGGATATTCAGAAATAACCGCACCATTTTCAATTATGCTATTCATTAGCAAACTATGTTCCTTTGGATAACATATATCAAGACCATTACCTAAAAAAGCAATAGTGTAACCGCCTGCATTTATACAAGCTGTGTGAGCATAGCCATCTATTCCTTTCGCCATTCCACTGATAACAGCTATATCGTTTTTTGCCAAATATTCCGCAGCTTCAACAACAACTCTTTTACCGTAAGATGAACATCTTCTTGACCCTACTATTGCAATACCTGTCTTGTTTTTTATTTCACCTTTATAATATAAAAGGATGGGTATCTCCAGATAACTACCTGAAATATTCTCATATATTGGGGCATCACGGGTTATTATTCTAATGCCATTCTTATAACAATTGTCTAATATCGTTTTTGCTGCTTCTAGGGATTTATTGCTCAATAGCATATTTGCAGTTACAGACCCAATTCCCGGTACCTTTGTTAGTTGTTCATAACCGGCATTATAAATATTTTCAGGAGTTCCGAATTCATTAAGAAGTCTTTTAGAAATCAAAGTGCCAATTCCCTTTAACAAAGTTAACCATATCCAGTATTCCATAATTTAACCCTTTATAATAATCATTTGCATATTGTCTTTATCCATGTCCCTTGCCATTAGTGCTAAGAATATATCTCTTTTTCTTATTTTCCCCGACCCTTCCATATCTGCAAATGTCCTAGCAACCTTCAGGTATTTATGGAAAGACCTGGCACTGTATTTAAACTTATCATATGCAAGTTGCATAACCTTTTTGCTTTCCTCTTCCAAAACACAATGTTCTTTTATTAAAGATTGACTCATCTGTGCATTGCAATTTATCTTGTCATATTTTTCAAATCTTTCATTTTGAATTTTTCTTGCTGATTCAACTCTTTCTCTCAATTCCATAGAACTAACCTTATTCGTAAAGTTGCTCAAGTTAATAAAATCTACCGGTTGAACATATTTTTGTATATCAATTCTGTCAGATATGGGTCCAGAAATCTTTTGTCTATATTTTAAAACCTCATAATCAGTACACTTGCATTTTTGATTCCCATAGTAACCGCATGGACATGGGTTCATTGCAGCAATAAGCATAAAATTGGCAGGATAGGAATTTGTGTATTTTACCCTTGATATGGTAACCTTTTTATCCTCCATGGGCTGTCTTAATGAATCTAAGGTTTTCTTACTAAATTCTGTAATTTCATCTAAAAATAAAACGCCGTTATGAGCAAGAGAAATTTCTCCCGGTGTTGCATTGTTTCCTCCTCCAATAAGAGAATTTAAAGATGCATTATGATGTGGGGCTCTAAAAGGTCTGCTTGTTATTAAACTTCTATTTTCTTTTAGTAAACCCGCAACGCTATATATTTTTGTTACTTCTAAAGATTCATTTTCTGTCATGCTTGGTAAAATAGTAGGTATTCTTTTAGCTATCATTGATTTGCCACATCCGGGAGGGCCAATCATTAGCATATTATGTCCACCGGCTGCTGCAACAACAATAAACTCTATTAAAGTTTCCTGACCCTGAACATCACAAAAATCTAAATCAAATTGATTATCTGCTTGAACTTCTTGAATATCATCAACGGTAATAGCATATTCCTTTTTATTTTCTAAAAAGTCAACCACTTCTCTTAATGAACTAAAGCCAAAAATATTTAATCCTTTGACTATTGAAGCCTCTTTTATATTATCTTTAGGAACTATAATATTTTTCATGCCTGCATTTTTTGCAGCTATAACCATCGGGAGTATACCATTACATCCCCTAATCATGGCATTTAATGAAAGCTCTCCAAAGAATGCAAATTGTTCCTTCCTTTTTATAATAACCTGCCCATCTTCCATTAAAAGACCTATGGCAATTGGTAAATCAAAATGAGAACCGCTTTTTTTCAAATCAGAAGGGGCTAAATTGATGACAATTTTCATCTCGGGAAAAATATAATGAGCATCAACGATAGCTGATTCGACCCTCTCTCTAGCCTCTTTAACGGCAGTGTCCCCTAAACCTACAATAGAAATCATAGGCTGTCCAGCCATTGCTTTGATTTCAACATCTACTATGTATCCATCAACCCCTGATATGGCACAACTTTTAACTATGGAAGCCATGAGAACCTCCTCAATCCTTATTTGCTATCAAGCAAACAGCCGATTCACTTATTCCAATATTATTACCGATTTCTTTCAATGTATAATTTTCTGATAACGATTTCATTACAAATAATTTTTTATATCCCGATAAACTTCTTTTCCTTGAGCCGCTTTTAATACTGCTTACTATATCTTCTTCATTATTTGCAATCCCCCGTAAAATTTCATCCAAAGTTGGCCTTGAAGCATCTGTTTGCCTGCCAGATGTAGTATTTTCACCGATTATATTTATTTCTTCAAAATACTTGCTTTCTTCTAATTTACTTGAATCCATAAATTTTATGTATTCATTTATTGCCTCGGCTCGGTCTAATGAGAATATATTTAATACGAAATCAATGTCAACCAACTTTCCTGTTAAGTTTTTCCTATAACTTGAATCACTACTCCAAAAATAATCCGTGACCTTCCTGCACATATTAGCCTTCACAGGATTTTGATGAACATATCTTAAAAGTGATAAAAGATTTTTATCATCCTTGACTAAAAGCCCCTTGTATCTATCTTGAAAAACATGACCGGTTCTTTTATATGAGATATTATAGTATTTGCCATAATCATTATTAACCCTATGCATTATGTTGCTAATAATTGTTTCCCGACACCGAATAACTATATGATAATGATTGTCCATTAATACATATCCATAAATCTCAAAATCCATCATCTCTTTGAACTCTTTCAATTTGCCGAGAAGATGTTTTTTATCTGCATTATTTTTAAAAACATATTCCTTATTATTCCCTCTTTGTATAACATGATAAAGAGCACCATTAAATTCTATCCTTGGCTTCCTGCCCATGAGCACCTCCGACAATAAAGTTCCTCGTTTTACCATTTGCCGCACTGCCTGGCACCGTCATACAATATACTTTTTAATATTATCCAAACTTTTATATTCGAAAATCTCCCCAATAATAATCTAATCTGAAAATCCTTCTTGTAGTTCTTCGTTTACAAAACTATCCTTTTGAGGTTCCAAAGTATTGATATCTACTATGCTCCTGACTTCTTACGTCAGATAATTATTAAAAAAATCTTTCGCTACATCCGATTTCCCAAACGTTTACGGGAATTTTGTATTTTCATACTATCTTCTCATGCTATGTATTCTAACATAATAATATATCAATACATATAAATCTTCAAGAACTTAATTTAATTAATAATTTATTTTAATAAACTATTACGAATAAATTATGTATTCTAACACTACACTTTTGTTCTAAAATGAATATTTATGTCGTAAGATGCACGTACTCCAACACTTATTAATCAAAAAAAGGGAACCCCCTCCGCTAAAGGGATAGTTCTCTTCAATAACTCAAGTTCAATTAATCAAGCAACAAATTCAGTCGCTACATCCATTGGAATCTCGACCAAAATAACTCAAGTTCGTGGTGCCTGGCACCGTCAATTTTTTAAAGGTATTTTAATACTTCATTTCTATAAATACATTCTATCACCATGTTTATCCATCGTCAAGAGGTATTTTAATACTGATAGTGTCAAGTTACTTTCGGAAAAATAGAATCATTAATCCCTAATTTAAAGTTAAGCACCACGAATAGACTTGAGAAACTCACTAATTATTGACCTCTTACCTATATTAAGAATTTCTAAATTA
>JAAYPY010000194.1 GCA_012519555.1 Tissierellia bacterium
AATTTAGAAATTCTTAATATAGGTAAGAGGTCAATAATTAGTGAGTTTCTCAAGTCTATTCGTGGTGCTTAACTTTAAATTAGGGATTAATGATTCTATTTTTCCGAAAGTAACTTGACACTATCGAAAATTGTATAAATCTTGTCATTCATAATTGATTATGATAAAATATGAAAGTATTCAAAATTAATAAATTTAATTGCATTAGAAGGGAATAAATATGATAGATATTAAGAAACTTGACAGAGAGCTCTTAAGTGTAGAAAAACCTGCGCGTTATGTAGGCAGCGAGCTTAATTCTGTTGTAAAAAACAAAGATATTGATATAAGATTTGCATTTGCATTTCCTGACCTTTATGAAGTGGGAATGTCTCATACAGGACTGCATATATTGTACCACTTAATGAACAGCATGGAAAATGTATGGTGTGAAAGAGTATTTGCACCCTGGACTGATATGGAAGAAGTTATGCGAAAAAACAAAATCCCCTTGTATGGTTTGGAAAGCAAGGATGAATTGACTGTTTTTGATTTCGTAGGCTTTACTCTTCAATATGAAATGAGTTACACAAATGTTTTAAATATGCTTGACTTAGGAAGCATACCAATCAGGTCCATAGACAGGGGTAATGATATGCCCCTGGTTATTGCCGGCGGCCCATGTGTATATAATCCGGAGCCTCTTTATGAAATTATCGATTTATTTGTTCTCGGGGAAGCAGAAGAAGTTCTGCCGGACCTTCTTACACTTTATAATGAAGAAAAGAAAAAAGGTTTTGATAGAATAAGATTTCTTGAAAGGGCAGCAGCATTAGAAGGTATTTATGTTCCGCAATTTTATGAAGAAATATATAGTAAGGACGGAACCATAAAAGAAAGAAAAGTACTAAATGAAAATGTCAAAGAAACAATTAAAAAGCGCATTATAAAGGACTTAGACAAAAGCTATTATCCGGAGAAAAGCATTCTGCCCTATATTGATGTGGTTCATGACCGTGTAGTTTTGGAATTATTCCGAGGCTGTACCAGAGGCTGCCGTTTTTGTCAGGCAGGAATGGTTTACAGACCGGTTCGGGAAAGGAAAACCGACACATTGTCAGCTCAGGCTGAAAGCCTTCTAAACTCAACAGGCCATGATGAAATATCATTGACTTCCTTGAGTTCGGGAGATTATTCATGCCTTCCCGTTTTAACTTTAAAGTTATTGGATATGTACGAAAATCAAAATATAAGTATCTCATTGCCTTCATTAAGGCTTGACTCAATGACCTTTGATATTATCGAAAGACTGCAGGAGGTTCGTAAGTCCGGGCTTACATTTGCACCGGAAGCAGGAACTCAAAGGATGAGAGACGTTATAAACAAAAATCTTACTGAAGAGCAGATTTTGGGACCTGTGGAAACAGCCTTTAATTTAGGATGGTCTACTGTTAAACTGTATTTCATGATAGGACTTCCCGGTGAAACTATGGAGGATGTGTTAGGAATCAAGGAGCTCTCATACAAAGTGAAGGATAGATTTTTCCACAGACCTAAGGAAGAAATAAAGGGGAACTTAAAAATTAACGTAAGTGCCGCCTGCTTTGTGCCAAAACCCTTTACACCCTTCCAGTGGGCAGCTCAAAACAGTATGGATGAATTTTATGACAAGGCAAAGGCTTTGCAGAGAGAAATCAAGGACAATAAGATTTCTTTGAGCTATCATGAACCGAAATTAAGTTATTTGGAAGCTGTATTTGCAAGAGGAGACAGAAGATTATCCAAGGCTTTGATAAAGGCATGGGAAACCGGATGCCGATTTGACGGATGGTATGATATGCTTAACTTTGACAAATGGATGAATGCATTTGAAGAAACTAATACCGACCCGGATTTTTTTGCTTTGAGACAAAGAGAATTAACTGAAGTTCTTCCTTGGGATTTTATAGATATAGGAGTGAAAAAGGAATATTTAATAAGCGAATATGAGAAAGCATTAAGCATTGTAACTACTCCTGACTGCAGAATTAAATGCAGCAACTGCGGTGTCAACTATAATTTATTGGGAGGTGCCTGTCCTCATGTGCAAAATAATATGTAAATACAGTAAGACCGGTTATTTAAAATACATTTCCCACTTGGATGTTTTAAGATTTATACAAAGGTCTGTAAAGAGGGCCGGCATAAAGGCTAAATATTCGGAAGGCTTTAATCCCCACATGAAAACCTCCTTTGGATATCCCTTGTCCTTGGGAATTGAAAGTATAGGCGAATATTTCGAATTAGAAGTGGATGAAAAAATTGAACCAAAGCTGTTTACAGAGAAAATGAACACTGTAATGCCTAAAGAAATGCAGATAATCAAAGTAGAGTATTCCGAGGATAGGGATTCTCTCATGAAGAGATGCGCCTATGCCCGATATTTGATAAATATTGAATCTGATATTGATGTAAATATGCTTAATGAGTATTTTGATGAAATGCTCAACCAAGGTGTAAAATATATAAGACAGAAGAAAAACAAAAAGAACAAAATAGTCGCCAAAGAATTGAACACCAAAGATCTGCTCCATTATTTAAAAGCTGAAAAAGCCAATAATAGAATTAGGATAATGGCTGTTTTTAAAACTCAGGAAACAGGAAGTATGAAGGTTGAAGAGTTTATTAAGCTCTTAAGTGAAAAAGGTTTTATATTAGATTACTATACAATTATAAAAATAGATGCATTAGATAAAGAAATGAAGGAGATTCTATGAAGCAGGTTTTAGTAAGCAAATCGGTGTTTTTTAATCATGTGGCAATTTTACAGGATGGCAGACTCATTGATTATCTTTTTGAGTTGAATAATAATCAAAACGTTGTTGGAAATATATATAAGGGAAGAGTTATGAACATTCTTCCCGGTATGGAAGCTGCCTTTATAGACATCGGACTTGATAAGAATGCTTATTTGTTTTTGGATGACCTGCTTTCAGATAAGTTTTTGAAGGATTCAAAGATTAAGAAAAAAGATGTAACCAATATTAATAAGGTGCTTAAAATTGGAGATGAATTGTTGGTTCAGGTTGTTAGAGGACCCATGGGGGAGAAAAACATATCTGTCACAACCGATATTTCACTTACCGGAAAATTCATTGCCTTTATCCCTAATACTAAGAATGTGAATCTATCAAAGAAAATTAAAAATATAGATGAACGAAAAAGGCTTGAAGAAATAGGCAAAAGTATTATGATTAACGAAAATGGAATGATATTTAGAACATTTGCCAAGGGTTGTGATAGGGAAGCAATAGAAAAGGAATATAAGATGCTTTCTAAAATATATTTGCAGATTGAACAAGAATACAAATATTCCTATGCACCCAAACTTTTGTATAAAAGCAATTCCCTCATTGAAAGATCTTTTTTGGACTATGTTGATTCCACTGTAGAAGAGATTTATGTTGAAGATGATATTACAAAGGATAAATTTAATGATATGATTTCCGGACTGCCCGGAGATAAGCTAAAAAACATTAAAATTATACAGGCACATAGGGTTTTTGAAAATTTTGATATTGATAACCAAGTGAAGATGCTCTTTAATAGGAAGGTTGAGCTTGAAAACGGAGGATCAATAGTAATTGATGTTACTGAAGCATTGACCGTAATTGATGTGAACAGCGGTAAATACACGGGAAGCCGAAATATGGAAGAAACAGCTTTAGCTATAAATCTGAAGGCTCTTGAAGAAATTGCACGGCAAATTAAGCTTAGAAATCTAAGCGGGATTATTTTAATTGATTTTATTGATGTTAAGAAAGAAGAAAGCATTGCTCTTATAACGGCCAAAGCCAAGTCCTTGTTTAGAAATGATAAAACCAAGACCAATGTTATCGGTATGACTAAGCTTAATATTATGGAAATTACAAGGAAAAGGAATACGGAAAATTTCTACAATTTAATAACCGATGAATGCATGCACTGCGGCGGAAGCGGAAGAAGTCTTTCGAAAATATATATATTTATTAAAATAGAAGCAATAATAAAGAATATTAAGTATAATACATCGTCTGAAGCTGTAATTTTAAAAGTAGGAAGTATATTATACAATAAAATTATTAAAAACTGCATGGACATTATTGCTGAAATCGAAAAAAAATATGATATGAGAATATATATAAAACAGGATTCCCATATTCTTTCTGATGAAATTATTGTAGGGAAAATGGGAAAGATGTCCAATATAGATGGAGTATATCGTATATAGCAGTATCAAATCAGGCTCAGAAAAATGGCGCTGAAAAATGGGGTTAGGTCATCAAAAAAATAAGTTGACAAACATTTTATAGTTTGATACAATAAATAGCTGTTAGAGCCGCACGGAACAGGTTTAAAACGTTAAGTACCTGCAATGGCGAGACTGGGAAGAGGAGGTAAATCATGTACGCAATTATTGAAACAGGTGGAAAACAATATAGAGTTCAAGAAGGCGATCTAGTAAGAGTTGAAAAACTTGAAATTGCTGATGGTGAAACAGTAAAATTTGATAAAGTTTTGCTGATTGCTGATGAAGGAAAATTAAAGGTTGGGAAACCATATGTTGACGGAGCTTTAGTTGAAGCAGTAGTTGAAAACCAAGGCAAAGCAAAAAAAATAATAATTTTCAAATACAAACCTAAAAAAGACTACAGAAAAAAACAAGGTCATCGTCAACCATACACACAGATTAAAATTGAAAAAATAGTAGGATAATATGATTACAGTTACCATATATAAAACCAAGGAAGAAATCAAAGGTTTTATGGTTGAAGGTCATTCAGATTACGCCGAAGAAGGATTCGACATAGTGTGTGCGTCAGTTTCCATATTGTCTTATACGGCATTGAATTCATTGAACATGGTGGCCGGAATCAGTCCGGAAAGCATTGAGTATAGGGTGGATGACTCAGGATTGATGAATTTAAGAACCTTGGAGAATAATTATAAAACTGACTTAGTGTACAGAAATTTCATGGTTGGAATAGAATTATTATTGGAAGATTACAGTGAATATATTACACTTAAATTTGAGGAGGTGTAAACATGTTATTGAAATTAAACTTACAGTTATTTGCACATAAAAAAGGTGTTGGTAGCTCAAGAAACGGTAGAGACAGCAATTCTAAGAGATTGGGAGTAAAAAGAACCGACGGTCAATTCGTATTGGCCGGGAACATTCTTGTAAGACAAAGAGGTACTAAACTTCATCCAGGAGTAAATGTAGGCAGAGGAAATGATGATACATTATTTGCCATGATTGATGGAAAGGTTAAGTACGAAAGAAAAGACAAAACAAGAAAACAAGTCAGTGTATATCCTGTTGAATTAGAAGCATAATAAGAACCCCACCCAACGACGCAATCAAAGATTGCTGTTGGGTACTCGGGAACCTTGTTGCTTGCGCAATAAACGACCTACCTTGGGGTAGGTTTTTGTGTATAAGCTAACCCCATTTGTTAAAGGTATGGGGATACACCTCTACAATAGGGATAGTATCTGAGGAATGAGTAATGTCCCCAAATAGGAGAAATATATGTTCGTAGATGTTGCAAAAATTAGAGTTAAAGCCGGCAAAGGCGGAAACGGCAGCGTTGCATTCAGACGTGAAAAATACATACCCATGGGAGGACCTGCAGGCGGCGATGGCGGTGACGGAGGAAGTGTTATTATAGTTGCAGATGAAGGACTTCGCACCTTGATGGACTTCAGATACAAAAGACACTACCAAGCTGAAAACGGTGAAGACGGAAGAGGGAAAAATCAATATGGATCTGACGGGAAAGACCTTTATTTGAGAGTACCGGTTGGAACCTTGATAAAAGATGAAGAGACAGGCATAGTGCTGGCAGACTTAAAAACCAAGGGACAGGAATATATAGCAGCAAGAGGCGGGCGCGGAGGAAAGGGAAATGTTAAATTTAAAAATTCCATAAGGCGAACTCCTCGTTTTGCCCAGCCGGGAACCAAGGGTGATTAAAGAGAGATTGTTCTTGAGCTTAAGCTTATTGCGGATGTAGGCTTTATTGGGTTTCCTAATGTTGGAAAATCAACTATATTAGCTTCTATAACAAGCGCTAAGCCCAAAATAGCAGATTATCATTTCACAACCTTGAAACCGAATCTTGGGGTTGTGAGCATAGGCCAAGGTCACAGCTATGTGCTTGCCGATATTCCGGGGCTTATTGAAGGTGCCTCTGAAGGTGCAGGTCTGGGACTGGAGTTTTTAAGGCATATCGAAAGAACAAGGCTGCTTTTGCATGTTCTGGATGCATCAGGTCAAGAGGGAAGAGACCCTGTTGAAGATTTCTATAAAATAAATGATGAGCTTAAAGAGTACAGTGATAAACTGTATGAAAAAGAACAGATAATTGTTTTAAATAAAATGGAGCTGCCGGAAGCATTAACTAATGCTGAAAGAATTAAGAAAGAATTTTCAGACAAATACGAAGTAATCTCAGTGTCTGCGGCTACAGGCGACGGGCTTGACTTACTTAAGAAAAGAGCCTATGAAAGATTGCTTCAAATTGAAGAGAATATAGAATTTGTTGATGAAGAAATTGTTGAAAAATACTTGGACCAAAAAGAAAGAGATACAATAGTTGTAACAAAAGAAGACGATTATTACTCAGCAGAAGGAGATTTTCTTGAAAGACTTGTTGCATCAACAAACTTTGATGATTTTGAATCCTTTTCGAATTTTCAAAAAGTTCTCATTGACAAGGGTGTAATACAGAGATTAAGAGACCTTGGAGCTGAAGAGGGTGATTTAATCAGTGTATGCGGAGTAGAGTTTGACTTTGTAGATTAAGCGTACTTCCCAAATTTTTAGTGTCAGTTTCTTATCCTCCTAAGGTAACATCTTGCATATTGTACCATTTCATAGCTTCATGAAATTGTTCAGGCTTAAAATCAGGCCACAATTCATCAATCGTATATATATCCGAATAAACAGACTGGACAGGAAGAAAGCCGGACAGTCTTTTTCTTCCGCCCCACCTTAGAATTAAATCAATTCTTGATATATCTCTTGAATGAAGTCCATCCATAATACTTTTTCTTGAGCTGTTTCTGTTTAAGTTTGATATGTCCCAGTCCCAACCATAATTAACCAAGAAGTTGACTTTTATCCCACCGGCTCCTACATTTGTTCTTTTTATATATTTTGTTAATTCATTGGGAAACATTGGAGAATTATAATTACCGATTATCAACAGGGAAGCATTCTCTTTGGCTATTAGATTAACTGCATCAACACAGG
>JAAYPY010000195.1 GCA_012519555.1 Tissierellia bacterium
ATAGAAAGAATTTTTCCGGAATACTTTTCATTAAATGTAGCAAAGCCTATTAATTTTAATGGCAATATAATCGGTGTTTTAATTGCAGATTATAATTTGGAGAATTTGGATTTTGTAGATGGTATTAAGAACTATGTTAATAGTGAAATAACTATATTTGAAAATGATTTAAGAGTCAATACTACTATTATTCAGGATGGCCAGAGATTAATTGGGACAAAGCTTGATTCTAATGTAGCTGAAATTGTAATTAATAATAACCAAGAATACATAGGAAAAGCAGATATACTTGGACAGCCATATGTAACTGTTTACAGACCGATAACAGACAGTGACGGAAGTGTAAAAGGCGTATTTTTTACCGGCAGCGATTATTCATCAGTAGAAAGAGGGCTTATCAACAGGGTGACAACAATTGTTATAATTTCAATTCTTTCTATAGCATTAAGTATTTATATATTAAGGAGATTCTTTAATAATAGACTCAAGAAGCCTCTTGACTTAGTTGTGGATTCCGCTAAGGCAATTGAAACAGGCGTAATAGAAGAAAGTGTTATAAATAAGCTAAGAGAGGTTACAACTGAAGATGAAATAGGTTCGCTGGCTCGTTCAATGGAAGGTGCGGTAAAAGCTGTCGATACTTTGCAAAAAAATATTGAAGGATATAATAATGCAATGCAGAATAATGATTTAACGTATACTTCAGATTCCTCAGAACAAAGCGGCGTATATTTAACTATTAATAAAATTGTGGATAACCTGTTTTTAGAACTTCGAAATATATTAGTAGAAATTAAATATGCAGCTGAAGATATTAATGCAGGCTCTGAGCAAGTTTCATCAGCTACTCAGCTGCTGGCACAAGGCTCAACGGAACAAGCCAGCTCTGCAGAAGAAATGGCTGCTACCATGGCTACAATTTCCGAACAGATTAACAACGATGCAGCAGCGGCTATAAATACAAGCAAAATAGCTCAAGATACAGAAGTTGAGGCTTTAAAAAGCAGTCAGTCTATGAATGAAATGATGCAAGCAATGGAAGAAATAAATCATTCTTCCAATGAAATAGAAAAAATATTGAAAACAATAGATGATATTGCTTTTCAAACTAATATATTGTCATTAAATGCAGCGGTTGAAGCAGCAAGAGCAGGAGAAGCAGGTAAAGGATTTGCAGTAGTAGCAGATGAGGTAAGAAATTTAGCTTTAAAAAGTGCAGAAGCTGCAAAAAATACTTCTGAATTAATTGACAGTTCTACTAATGCGGTAAAAAAGGGATTGAAAATTGCAAAAGATACTGAATTATCATTGCAAAATGTTGTTGAAAAAATCAATCAGGCTAATTCCTTAATGAATGAAATTGCTGACGCTTCACAAAAGCAAATAGCAAGTATAAAAGAGGCAAATATTGGTATTGAACAAATTACGGAAGTAGTTCATTCAAATTCGTCTTCTGCTGAAGAAATTGCTGCGTCAAGCGAGGAATTATCAGGACAGGCATATTCACTTAAAGAAATGGTTGGGAAGTATAGATTAGGTTAAATATTAACCTAATCTATAATTTAACCGTTCAAAATGCTTCCAGTAGAAATAAAATAAAACAAATAAGACTAATCCTTTTAAATTGGAAGAAATGGTAATTGCCCACCAAACTCCTGATAATCCTAATGTCGTTTTGCTTAACACAATTGCAGCAGGAATTCTTAAAACATTCAATATTATTCCATTTGCAGTAGGATAAATTGTTTTTCCCAACCCGTTGAAGGCTCCGGTAGTTCCGATTTCAATTGCCATAAGAAATTGTGATAAACCTAAAATTCTCAGATAAATTATTCCTTCTTTTATAGCAAGGGGGTCATCAGGAGTGAATATTGTAAACAGCAGTTCAGCACCAAACATTAATAATATGGTTGCAAATATACCAATACCCCCAATAATTTGAATGCCCTTAATGTATCCTTCCTTTATTCTCTTTATTTTATTGGCACCGTAGTTTTGTCCCACAAAAGCAGATATTGCAGCTGAAAAACCTTCGGACGTCATCCACGAAATGGATTCTATTTGAGAGCCTATACTTTGTACGGCAATTGCCACGGGACCAAAGGCCGCTAATATTCTTGTAAGAATTATTGATATAAGAGCATGAATACCTACCTGAACAAAAGGAGGGAATCCTATCTTGACTATATTTTTAACAATTTTAAAATTTGGTTCAGTTAACATTTTTGCATGTGAATAAATGGTCTTATATTTCTTTCCAATAATTAAGAAAATCATTGTTACAAAAAATTGAGACATAATTGTTGCCAATGCAGCACCTTTGATACCTAATGCAGGGAAGGGGCCAAAACCAAATATCAAGAGGGGGTCAATGACAATATTGGCAATTAATCCGATTGTATTGGTTTTAAAAGGAGTAAAACTGTTTCCGGTGCTGTTCAAAATTGCAGAAAAAACGGGATTTAAAAAGTGAAATATTATCCCCATTGATATTATTGTCAAATAATCAACTGCCATTTTAACAACATTTGCATCTTCAATATTAAAGAAACCGATTATCTGATGTCTGAAAATATACAGAAATAAAGAGTAGCACACAGCTATGGATATATTAAGCTGCAATCCGTTGTCAATATAGTTTTTTGCACCATCTAAATCTCCCTTTCCATATGATTGTGCAACGTAAACTCCCACCCCAACCTGTGCAATCATAACCAATGCTGAACCAAGCCACAAAAAAAAGCCTGCTGCACCAGCAGCTGCGACAGCATCTGTACTGAGCCTGCCAAGCCACATTATATCCGTCAAGTTGTATGCCATTTGTATAAATGAAGTGCCCATTATGGGTAGTGCCAATTTTACTAATGCTCTGCTTATTTTTCCTTCTGTTAAATTCACATTGTTTATCATTATTTTATCCCTTATAAAGTATCTAAATTATTTTAACTCATTCTTATTCTTTCTACAAGCAAAACATTAAATAATCAACCCTAATTACAGCTTAAATCCAATTAATCTCATAGTACGATTAGTTTACTTATAATGGAAGCAGAGTTAAGAGTAAATGAAACTGCCTATTATTTCAAGATTAAAACTTAAATTAGTATGATATAATTAAAAAAACGTTATAGGAGGCAAGTTGTATACATATATACATCATACTTAGATATGAAGAGGACAAAATTAAAGTATTTATTTATGGCAGCAGCATTGATTATGATGTTTTACATAGGACAAGCTACATCTTTATTAACTGAGGGAAGTGAAAAAACAAATACAATCGATAATATTGAAAAAACTCAACAAATAATTATAGGTTATTATCCTGCATGGAAGTCATATGCAGGATATACTCCGGAAAAAATAGATATAAATAAAATAACCCATATAAACTACGCCTTTGCTAATATAAATTCCGATTATGAAATAGAAATGGGATATCCGGACAAGGACCCTGAAAATTTCAAAAAGTTTCAGGAGCTTAAAAAAATTAAACCTGATTTAAAAGTTTTGATTTCAGTGGGAGGTTGGAATTGGTCCGATAAGTTTTCTGACATGGCTGCTAAAGAGGAAAACAGGACTAAATTTGCAGACAGCTGTGTTGAGTTTATAGTGAATTACGGACTAGACGGTGTTGATTTAGACTGGGAATATCCTGTAGGAGGAGGACTAAAAACCAATTCAAACAGACCTGACGATAAACAGAATTTCACATTGCTTCTCAAGGAAATTCGTGAAAAGCTGAATGCTCAAGAATTGAAGGATAATAAGGATTACTTGCTGACTATAGCAGCCGGAGCAAGCAATTATTACATAGAAAACACGGAAGTAGATAAATTTAAAAACTATTTGGATTATGTAAACCTAATGACTTATGACATACATGGACCTTGGGATACTTATTCTGATTTTAATTCACCTTTATACAACAATGATGATAAATCATATCAATACAAAATAAGTATTGATTCAAGCGTAAAAGCATGGTTGAATGCCGGCTTGCCGGCGGACAAGCTGATAGTAGGAATTCCTTTTTACGGCTATTTATATACAGTATCAAAAAATACCAACAATGGACTGTATCAAGCTCATACCGAGGGCAAAGCTTTAAGCTGGGATGTAATAAAAAATAAATATGTGAACAATCCGGAATATACGAAAAATTTCCACGAAGAATCATTGGTGCCATGGCTTTATAACGGAAAAACATTCATAAGCTATGATGATTCACATTCTGTAGCATTGAAGGCAGAATACATAAGAGAAAACAATTTAGCCGGTGCAATGATTTGGGAATTAAGTCAGGACTCAGAAGGCGAGCTTTTAAATTCACTGTATGATGGGCTTTATGACGGCTCGGTTTTAGCAGCAAGAGACTACTTGGGACACTGGGCAGAAGCTGTAATACAGAAATGGCTTGATATGGGATATATCACAGGGTATCCCGATGGGACATTCAGACCGGAAGAATTTATCACAAGAGCGGAATTTGTTAAAATAGTAAATAATGCCTTTGGTTTTGAGGAGACTGCAAAAATTGCATTTATAGATGTAAAAGTAGATAACTGGTACTACGAGGAAGTACAAAAGGCATATAAGAGAGGAGAAATAATAGGAGTTTCAGAAAGGGAATTTGCACCCGATGATTATATTACAAGAGAGCAGGCAGCCATAATTATGTCAAGGCTGCTAAAATTAGAAGCAAATGAAAAAGGTGCTGATCTATTTTATGACAGCAGCAAAATCAGCAGTTGGGCAAGGGAATATGTGGGAGCAGTGACGGAGTATAATTTGATTAAAGGTTATGAAGACAATACATTCAGACCGCAGAACAATATAAACAGGGCCGAAGCCGTTGTATTGCTGGACAGGGTATTGAAGTAGTATTCACAGATACAATAAAACAGTTTTTTGCATCAATTCATTGCTAATAATCAAAAATTGTACTACAATATAGACGGTTATATTTTATGTTTGTTAATTGATTAGGAGGATATTATTAGAAGCATGAAATATAATTTAGTACATATAAAGTGAGGGGTTAATTATGAATAAAAAAGGTAAAGACTGCATGCTGTCTACAGTTAAAAGAAGTATGGCGATAGTTCTTTCATTAATGATGATAATATCAATATTGCTTGGGTCAGGTAATTTAACCTATGCGGATAATAATGGTTTAATGGTTCTTAAAACAGCCACTCA
>JAAYPY010000196.1 GCA_012519555.1 Tissierellia bacterium
ATATGATCCAAGAAACAGGATTGAGCAGGAATATAATAAATATAAAAGTCCCGGTTATATTAAACAATAAATGTATCACTGCTGCTCTTTTTGCTGTTTTATTTGCACCTATGCTTGCCAATAATGCAGTAACACAGGTTCCTATATTTTGACCGAATATAATGGGATAGGCTTGTTCAAATGTAATTATTCCTGTTGCAGCAACCGCTATCAGCAAACCTGTGGTGGCGCTGCTGCTTTGCAGGATGGCAGTCATTACAAAACCCACAATAATTCCCAAAAAGGGGTTATCGAACTTTGTCATCAAACTTATAAATTCAGGATTCGACTCAAAGGGCTCCATTGCTGTTTTCATTAAATCCATACCAATGAAGAGTATACCGAAACCTATTATTACTTCAGCCAAACTTTTTACTTTTCTTTTTTTTGCTATTAGAAATATTGCTACCCCAACACCTACCATAAATGTTGCAACTTTAGTAATATTGAGGGATACTAAAAAGGCAGTTACCGTAGTTCCGATATTAGCTCCCATTATTACCCCAACCGCCTGGTTTAAATTCATTAAACCTGCATTTACAAAACCTACAACCATTACTGTTGTGGCAGAGCTGCTTTGAATTACTCCGGTGACAAGGGTCCCTACCAAGACACCCATCAATTTATTCTTTGTTAAAGCTGCCAATATATCCTTCATTTTACTTCCTGCAGCTTTTTGCAGACCATCACCCATATAAAACATTCCAAAAAGGAATAATCCTAATCCTCCAATTAAACCAATTGCAATATCCATAATTCCTCCTAGATCATTTGCGGAAATCCTAATTGTCTTAAAGCTTCATAAATTACTATATTTACTGAATTAGCCAAATTTAATGACCTGGCATTAACTTTTTGAATCATTGGAATTTTAATTCTGTTTTCTATATATTCTTCATGAATATAATCAGGAAGACCTGCAGTTTCTTTTCCAAAGATTATATAACACTCATCTTCATAAACTACTTCTGTGTAAAATCTGCTTTCTTTTGTTGTTGAAATGAATACTTTATTATGACCTGTTGTTTTCTTAAACTCATCAAAGCTTTCATAATACGTAATATTAACCAAATTCCAATAATCAAGGCCTGCACGTTTCAAATACTTGTCATTCACGGAAAACCCTAAAGGTTTTATTAAATGAAGTTTTGAGCCTGTTGCGGCGCAGGTTCTTGCTATATTACCGGTATTTTGCGGTATTTCCGGCTCAAATAGTACTATATTCAATGACATTATTTTGATCTCCTGTAAAGTCTGTTAAATTGACATACATTTACATAATAAAGCATAATTAAAAGAAACACAAGATAGATTTTACTGTTTTTTTGCTATTTTTTTACAGTAATTGCAGAGCTCTTTTATGCAGCATGATTCACATTTAGGAGACTGTGCTGTACATGTGCTTCTTCCATGTGTTATTAAGAGGTGATGCATGAGATGCCATTTATATTTTGGAAGTTTTTTCATCATTTCATCGGATACCTTGTCGGCAGTATTGCCCTTTGCCAGTCCTATTCGCCTTGTTACTCTAAAAACATGAGTATCTACAGGAAAAGCAGGTATTTTAAAAGCTTCAACCAAGACCACGGATGCGGTTTTTCTTCCGACACCGGGCAGAGACATGAGCTCATCCATGTTTTTAGGAACTTCACCCTTATATTTGTCTCTTAAAACTCTCAGCAAATTGTAAATATTTTTTGCTTTGTTTTTATATAATCCGATTTGCTTAATTTTTTGCTCGATTTCTTCCTGAGATAGTTTTAAAAAACTGTCTAAATCAGGGTATTGCATGTACAAGTCTTCCGTAACCTTGTTAACACTTTTATCTGTAGCCTGTGCGCTGAGCATTGTTGAAATTAACAACTGAAAAGGTGTAGCGTAATCAAGTCCGCATTTTGCATCAGGATAGGCTGCTTTTAATAACTGGTAAACCTTCTCTGCCTTGGTCATTATATTATCTCCCTATAGCAATTTATTATTTCTACTCTTTCATCATTGTCAATAAAAGAAATTATTTTTGATATTGAAGCATCACACAACTTTTTGTTGTTAGAAACAACTGCAATTCCCAACAAACACCTGTTCCATAATTCATTATATCCCACCTCAGCTACGGATGCATTGAATTTTGCTTTAATTCTTTCTATTATGCTTTTAATTACCTGTCTCTTTTCCTTGAGAGAATTAGCTTCATATATTAGAATTTCAATTTCACAAGAACAGACTATCATATTTCTGCCTCCAAAAGTTTTAAGTATTCATTTTTTACATCAACATTTTCATATTTCAAATTATTATATAAGATATCTTGAGCAAATGGTTTGTTTAGTTTTAACAAGGACCAGGCTGCATAAATTTTTATCATGTCCGACGGATTTTGAAGCTCATCTTTAACTTTCTGAAACATTGAATCTATTTTTAGGTTTCCGATGGAAATAAGGGCATTTCTCTTCCAAATATTTCTGCCCCTCCAGCTTCCTGCAGTGTGCCCATACTTTTTTTTAAAGTTTTGGTTTGATATATTAAGCAATTCTTCCAAGTCAACAAGTAAGTCGGAATAAACTATATTTACTTCTTTATTTAAAACCTCTTTATTTAAAGGGCAGACAATTTGGCATATATCGCAGCCGTATATTTGTCTTCCCATACTTTCTCTGTATTTAAGCGGAATATATTTTTTAGTCTGAGTTAAGTAAGACACACATCTTTTAGCGTTAATTCCTCCCGATTCAAAAATCGCATTATTTGGGCAGCCTTTTACACAAATATTGCATGTGCCGCATATATCCTTTTCGATTACAGAATCTGTTTCCGTTTCAATATCGGTCAAAAGATAACCTAAATAGATAAATGACCCTTTATTTTGATTAATAATGAGGCTGTTCTTCCCATAATTCCCTATACCGGCCAGCTTGCATATTTCTTTATCTATCAGATAAGAGGTATCAACACAGGGAAGGAATTTAAAACTAATATAAGGCTTTATTTCCTCAGCTAACTTAATCAATAAAGAAGTTACTGCCTTATGGTAATCTTCACCATGGCTTGATACACTTAATAAACCTTTGTTCCCGGATGAAGGAATTTTGTAACCTTCTCCGTAAGGAAGGCCGATGGCAATTATGGTCCTTAAGTCAGGATAGAGATTTTTAGCATTTATTCTTTTCTTAATATCCCTGTCCTCAAATTCACAGTCTAAATTATTGTTCTTTCTGCTGCTTAAGAATTTTTCCATATAGGAATAATCGGTAACATTGCTTATACCAATTGTGTCGATTCCTAATTTATGAGCTGCATCCTTTATAATTTCTTTCATAATTTCCTTGGTCTCTTTTCATTCATTGATGATGACAATTCCCCCGTCACTTTTGTCATAGTGGTGTGTCCCCATACCATTTATCTTATCATAGTATTGTGGAATAATGAAGAACAAAATAATAAGGCATTAAGTATTAACCATACTTAATGCCCATAGGAGAAAAGTATTATATTACTTTGTAAATCCAGCCTTCAGGTGCTTCTATATCACCCATTTGAATGCCATACAAGGTGTCGTAGAGCTTTTTGGTAACAGGCCCGACTTCTGTTTCGCTGTGGAAAACATGCAGCTTACCCTTGTGCATGATTCCGCCTATCGGTGTAATAACAGCAGCAGTACCGCAAGCTCCGGCTTCTTTCAAATTATCCAATTCATCAATATATATCTCTGTTTCAAGAGCTTCCATATTTAGGTAGTCCTTAGCAACCTGCATTAAAGAAATTCTTGTTATGCTTGGAAGTATGGAAGATGAACGAGGTGTTACAAACTTATTGTCCTTTGTAATTCCGAAGAAGTTGGCAGCTCCTACCTCATCAATTTTTGTATGTGTTGACGGGTCTAAATAAATACAGTCGGCAAAACCTTGCTTAACAGCTTCCATATGTGAATGCAAGCTCGCTGCATAGTTACCGCCTACCTTTATTTTTCCCGTTCCGTTTGGTGCTGCTCTGTCTTCATAGGTTGTAATAAAGTTTACAGGGGTCATGCCGCCTTTAAAATACGGACCTACCGGCATGCAGAATACTCCGAATATAAACTCATTGGCAGGCTTCACACCAATATTGTCACCTACACCTATTACATATGGTCTCAAATATAAGGTAGCACCTGTACCGTATGGAGGTACCCAAGCAGCATTCGCTTTAACAACCTGCATACAGGCATCAATAAATTTGTCCACAGGAACTTCAGGCATCATTACACCCGCACAGCTTTTTTGCATACGTTTTGCATTTTCATCAGGTCTGAAAAGTTGAATTCCGCCGTCTTTAGTGCTGTATGCTTTTAATCCTTCAAAGCATTCCTGTCCGTAATGCAGACATGTTGAACCTTCACTTATATGTACCTTATTGTCTTCTGTAAGTTGCCCATCATCCCATTTTCCTTCTTTCCAATATGAAATATATCTTTTGTCTGTCTTGATATAATTGAACCCTAATTCAGTCCATTTAATATCCTTTTTTTCCATAACACACCCTCCTTTTAATATAGTTTTTTAGTATGGGGACCTTCCTCCTGTCCCCATACCTATATCATAACATTTTTGTATCTTATTATCCATCAATTATTTTTTAGCGGCTAAGGCACCCTTCATTAAAGCTTCCTTGTTTAAGGGTACCAGGTCGGACTTATCCTCTCCGAATACTTTAACAAAAGCCTGCATCACTGATTCTACATCAACTGCCTTGCTAACCTCCAAATATGACCCTAACATAACCATGTTTGCTACCTTGCTGTTTCCTAATTCCAATGCCAGCTCATTAGCCGGGATATAATAAACATCTAAATCCTTTCTTGTTGGTTCAACATCAATCAATGATTTGTTAATTATTAGCTTACCTCCGGGAAGCAGCTCTTTTTCAAATTTGTTCATTGAAGGTAAGTTCATCACTATTGCTGCAGTTCCATCCTTTGATATAAGAGGGGAGCCTACTTCTTCCTCAGATACGACAACTGCACAATTTGCCGTACCTCCTCTCATTTCAGGCCCGTATGAAGGCATCCATGTTACATTTTTTCCTTCAAGCATTCCTGCATATGCCAATAATTTGCCGATAGCCA
Source organism: Tissierellia bacterium (assembly GCA_012519555.1). Lineage (GTDB taxonomy): Bacteria > Bacillota > Clostridia > Tissierellales > Sedimentibacteraceae > Sedimentibacter. The sequence continues at coordinate 5,141 of JAAYPY010000196.1, forward strand.
TAATACCTTGACCGCCAAATCCGGCCATGATTACTTTTTGTTCCATATTATTTTCCCTCCCCAAAATCTCTGAAGTTTCCCAGCGGATAATATGGTATCATATTATCTCTCAGCCATTCCAATGCTTTCAAAGGAGTAAATCCCCAGTTTGTCGGGCATGTTGACAATACTTCTACTATAGCAAAACCTTCGCCTTTTATCTGACATTCAAAAGCTCTCTTTATAGCTTTTTTTGCTTTTCTGATGTTTGCCGGTGTATCTACCGTAACCCTTTCAACAAATTTAGCGCCATCAATGGTTGCCAATAATTCTGACATTCTTATAGGTCTACCGCAATGTGCTTCATCTCTTCCAAAGGGAGATGTTGTTGTTTTTTGTCCAACCAAGGTGGTAGGAGCCATCTGTCCGCCGGTCATGCCGTATATTGCGTTGTTTACAAATATTGTAGTTATCTTTTCGCCCCTATGTGCAGCATGAACAACCTCCGCTGTTCCTATGGAAGCTAAATCTCCGTCACCTTGATATGAGAATACAACCTTGTCGGGATGTACTCTTTTAATACCTGTTGCAACTGCAGGTGCTCTTCCGTGAGCTGCTTCCTGCATATCGCAGCTGAAATACTTATAAGCCAATACCGAGCATCCAACAGGAGCCACTCCTATTG
>JAAYPY010000197.1 GCA_012519555.1 Tissierellia bacterium
ATATAGAAAGGATTATGTATGAAATATTTCATAGGGGTTTCCATACCAAAAAGCTATAAAAATAAAATAGAAATGTTGAGAGCCGAGTTCAGGTTCTTCACAACCGAGCCTCACATTACCTTAGTTCCACCTCCTGCCCTGCCTGATGAGGATGATTTTGTAGAAAAGGTGGTAGATGTTTGCAAAACCATAGCGCCTATTGATATTAGGTTGAATAATCTCGACCAATTTGGAAACAGAGTTCTATATGTAAGTGTTGATTCTCCGGGCTTAATTGATTTACATAAAAAATTATATGAGAACTTAGGCTTGCAACAGGAAAGAAGAGCTTTTACTCCCCATTTAACTCTTGTAAAACAAAGACCCCGAAGACCAGTAGATATAGCTGCAATAAGAAAAAGGGCAGAAATAAAACTTATTCCTGCCTTAGAATACACTTTAAATTCAGTTACGGTATACCATCAACCAAAGGAGCGTTCCATTTATGTTCCCTACATGGAAATTCCTTTGGCAAAGAACCATCCCTAAGAAGTACCCAAAAATTATTGAAGGCGTTCTTCTATCAGTTTTGCTAATTGAGCAGCATGGAAGTTTATTTCTTCCTGGTTTTCTCCTTCAATCATCACTCTTACAAGGGGCTCTGTGCCGGATGGTCTTATTAGCACTCTGCCATTATTGTTAAAATGCTTTTCAATTTCTTCTATTTTATTTTTTATTAGCTCATCACTTAAATAGTCATTCTTTTTTGATTCAGAAACATGGGCATTTACCAAAACTTGAGGCATATTTTTCATTATTGCGGATAGTTCTGAAAGTTTAGTGTTTTTTTGCTTTAGCACGCTTAATAGCTGAATAGCCGTTAATAGTCCGTCACCTGTGGTGTTGTAATCAAGAAAAATAATGTGTCCTGATTGCTCTCCTCCCAAGGAATGACCCTTCTTAAGCATTTCTTCCAAAACATATCTGTCTCCCACATTGGTCTTTACGATATCAATATTGTTTTCCTTAAGGCATATATCAAGTCCTAAGTTGCTCATAACCGTTCCCACTACTGTGTTGTTTTTTAGCTTTCCTTTTTCCTTAAGGTATGTGCCGCATATGGCTAAAACATGGTCGCCGTCAACAATATTTCCCTTCTCATCCGATGCAATCAGTCTATCTGCGTCACCGTCAAAGGACAGCCCCACGTCGGCTCCTGTTTCTAAAACAAGTTTTTGTATTTCTTCAGGTTTTGTAGATCCGCAATTTACATTTATGTTTATTCCGTTGGGGTCATTGTGGATTACATACACTTGAGCCCCTAATTCGTGAAGAAGCCGAGGTGCTGCCTGGTAAACGGCACCGTTTCCGCAGTCAAGGGCAATCTTAAGTCCTGACAGGTCTACATCAATTGTACCTTTCAAGTAATCCATATATTTTCTTAAAGGGTTTTCAATTGGTATTTTTCTTCCTAAGTCTCCTGAAATAGGCATGTGGTCTATATCTATATTATTCAGTATGTATTCTTCAATTGAATCTTCTGTTTCATCTGTTAATTTAAGTCCATCCTTGTTGAAAAACTTTATACCGTTATATTCAACGGGATTGTGAGATGCGGTTATCATCACTCCTCCGTCGGCACCAAGTATTTTTATCATGCGTGCTACCGCAGGCGTGGGCAGTATTCCCAAATATAAAACATCTATTCCGGCTGAATTCAGTCCTGAAGACAGTGCTCCTTCAAGCATATCTCCTGATATTCTGGTATCCATGCCCACAACCATCTTTGGTCTTTTTATTCCTTTAGTTAAAAAGTATCCTCCGACCCGCCCTAATTTATAGGCTAATTCCGGGGATAAATCTTTATTTGCAATACCTCGCACACCATCTGTGCCAAATAATTTTCCCATTATTCCTCCAAAACATAAAACATTTAATAATTATCTTCATTGTATTGTATCATACTTTATACTCTAAAAAAAGATACCAAAATATTAATTTTTCAAATGGGACAGTTTAGATACGACTCAATTGTCCTAAAAATACTATTTTATTAAATTGTTAGTTGTGATATAATCAAACATATTATTGAGCAGCCGGAGAGTATACAATTATGATTGTCCTATCATGCAACAATGTTTCAAAAGCCTTTGTAGCGGAAAATATTATCGAAAATATTTCTTTTACCATAAATGACAATGAAAAGGTTGGATTAATCGGTCTTAACGGAGCAGGTAAAACAACCTTATTTAATATTTTGACAAATAATATCGAGCCTGATTCCGGTGAAATTTATATAGCAAAGGGTAAAAAAATTGGTTATTTGAAGCAAAATACAATAATTGAAAGCACCATGAGCATTATGGATGAAATGCTCCTTATTTTTGATGAGGTTATCAAATTAGAAGAAAAACTCCACGAGATATCTCATGAGATCAGCAGTTTTACAGAAGAAAAAGACACAGAGAAGCTTGAAGCCCTAATGGACACTTATTCAAAGCTAAGCGAGCAGTATGTTGAAGCTGACGGTTACAGTTTCAGAAGTATAATCAAGGGTGTTTTAAAAGGTCTTGGTTTTACAGAGGATGAGCTTGATAAGCCTATAAATATTTTAAGCGGCGGTGAAAAAAGCAGAGTTATGCTTGCAAAGCTTCTTTTACAAAAAGCGGATATTCTTTTGTTGGATGAGCCTACCAACCATTTGGATATTGAAGCTATTTCATGGCTTGAAAAATATATAAAGAATTTCAAAGGAGAAGTAATAATTATTTCTCACGACAGATATTTCCTTGATAACACTGTAAACAGAATTTTCCTCATGGAGAATAAATCCTTAAAATCATATAAGGGCAATTATTCCACTTTTATGAAAAGAAGAAAAATTGAACTTGAACAAGCAATGAAGCAATATGATGAGTATGAGAGGGAGATAGAAAGACAAGAGGAAATGATAAGGCGGCTCCATGCTTACGGCAGCA
>JAAYPY010000036.1 GCA_012519555.1 Tissierellia bacterium
ACTATATTATAGCCTATTTCGATTATTTGTATGGCAAAGTCAATATTTGACCTATATAAATTAAATCCGGATTACTGATTTTATCCTTGTTAAGATTGTATATTTCCATATAGCGAGTACCGCTGCCAAGATAAGTTTTGGCAATATTCCACAAGCAATCACCGGAAACTACAATGTAAGTCACTTCTTCAGCTACTGATTCGGGTTCTGTTACAAGGGGCTCTTCAACGACGGGTTCTTCTATAACCGGCTCTTCATCAAGGGGTTCTTCAACAACAGGCTCTTCCGGAACTACTGCTTCAGCTGATAACTTTGACTTAAGAGTTTCAACTTCATCTGAAGTCGTTCCGATTCTCAACAAATAATCTTGGGCAGCTAATGCTAAATCACAATCTGATATATCTGAACCTTTTTCTAATCCGCAAAGAACCGTGGTAAGGGATGCTATAATATTACTATCTGCTATTGAGTTATATTGCTCACTGTTTTTTTCAACCTTATAGTAATTTTCATATGTAGTCATATAATCAGCCACAACTTCATCAAAGCTTGCTCCCATTAGGCATTCCAATAAGGCGCTTACAAATCCTGCACGGTCCTTTCCTTCATTACAATGAATTAAATAAGGTCCTTCGTTATTATTTAAGAATCTCAATCCTTGTGCTAATTTTTCACCGAAATCTTGTCCTGCAATATCAACTCCCATATTTAAGTTTATAACCTTGCCTGAATCATACAAGTTTTTATAATATGGAGAGTTATAGTCTTCCGCAGCCATGTATCCGGCGATTTCTTCTTCTGAATCAGCCAAGTTGATAATTGTTTTTATTCCTGCGGTTTCAGCTAATTTATCCACATAAGCTGCTCTTCCCAAATCATTGTTTACAGGGCTTGAGCCTCTGTATAATAATCCGGGAGTAATTCCTGTGGTTTCAATAACACGGAAATTAGCGAATATAACATCTGACTCATAATCTTCACGAACATTAGTACGGGTCAATTGACGCATCAAATATTCTCCAAGGTATCCTTCCTTTTCAAACAGTGAGAATGTCAGCTTGTCGCCAACATTTGCATTATAGGTTGTTGAGAAATTACCCATGTTAATTGCAACAACAAGCAAATCAGCAGCTACATCATCACGAATTACAAGACTTCCTGTATCCACATCACTATAAGATGTGCAAAAAGGAACTTGAAGAACATTGTCACCAAATGTAACCGTAAGAATATCACCTAATTCATAACCTGCATCATATAGTGCCTGTGGTTTAATATCCATAGTAAGATTGCCGTACTTTTGCACTTCTGCAACAGTGCCCTCAACATCTGTATAGCCTTCTTCAGCATAGACAGTAAGTGAGAATGCCATAATAAAGATTAGTAGCAGTGAAAGTGTTTTTTTTACCTTTTTCATAATTCCTCCTAAAATATGTAGTATTGTAAAAGCATAAGCTTGTACACCAATTATAACACTTTAAGGAGGATAATTCCATAATTTTACTTGAATAATTGTTAACTGTTTATATTCTTAGGATGTTTTTTGAACTTTTGTTTGCTAAAGTGCTTTTTGATGGTATAATCTAATAAATGTTTTTATTGATAGAAAGAATAATTTCGGATAGATAATATAAGGAGGTCTTATGTCAAAATATGCAAAGCGAATGAAAACCATGGAAGAGCCGGCTAATATTATAAAAGGTTTATTCGGCGCCATGAATGACCCTGATGTAATTTCCTTTGGAGGCGGGGCAATTGCAAAGGAATGCCTGCCGGTTGACGAAGTGAGGGAAATTACCAACCAAATTATGACGATTGAGGGAAGGGGCTATGAAGCATTGTCCTACGGACCTGTAATCGGTGTTAAGGATTTAAGAGAAGTAATAGTAAAGGAGCTCTTGGCTCCCAAAGGTGTTAAGGCAGATTCAGATAATATTCTTATTACTACCGGGGGATTGGAAGCAATGACTTTGATGTGCCAGCTTTACATTGAGCCCGGTGATGTGATTTTGGTTGAATCTCCAACCTTTGTTCATTCGGTTGAAACCTTCAGCATGTTTGAAGCTGAGTGTGTTGCCGTTGAAATGGATGATGACGGGATGATAACAGAGGAGTTAGAGGAAAAAATCATTAAATACAATCCAAAGATTGTGTATGTGATTCCTACATTCCAAAACCCTACTGGAAGGACCTTATCTTTGGAAAGAAGACAAAAAATTGCAGAGTTAGGCAGTAAATATGATGTAATAATTTTAGAGGATGACCCCTACCGGGATATCAGATACAGCGGAGAAGAACTTCTGCCTATAAAGGCTTTTGATAAAACAGGGCACACCGTTCTTGCCAACAGTTTTTCAAAGATATTTTCTCCCGGGAGCAGAATCGGGTATGTGTATGCAAATGATGACATAATTTCTAAAATGACAGATGCAAAATCAGCATCAAACTCACATACTTCTCTTTTGCCTCAGATAATCTGTGCAGAATTCTTCAAGAGAGGTTATTACCCAAAGCATCATAAATTATTGTGTGATATTCACAGAGAAAGAAGAGATGCAATGATAGAAAGCATAGATAAATTCTTTCCTGAAGGTACTAAAAGAACTTTTCCCGACGGAGGATTATTTACATGGGTAGAATTACCGGGAGGTATAAATACTTCTGAATTACTAAAAGAAGCTGTTGCAAACCCTGATGTTAGAGTTGCATTTGTTGCCGGTCAAGGCTTTTTTACGGAAGGCAAGGGCAAGGGCAGTAATTGTATGAGACTTAGCTTTGGTGCAAATTCTCCCGATAAAATAAGAATCGGAATTGAGAAATTGGGAAATCTGATTAAATCAAAGCTATAGGCAAAAAAAACAAAAAACTTTAAGAAAAGTAATATATTTATATTAATTCAAAGCTATATATGTTATAATATCAATCGTGTGCAAGGTTGTATTAATTTTTATAGGATAAATTAATATTGAAAGCATATAAATAAGTATAAGCGTTTAATTTCAGCTTAATTTTAATTGCGGGAGTGAGTATATGGTATCGAAGAGGAAATACATTCTTACTGTAGTCGTGGTTGCCTTTGTAGCAGTTTTTCTTACCTTGACACTTGGAAATGTGTTCTTGGTTGAAATAGGACAAAAGGTATTTTTGTCAAAAGATGAATATTTACAAATGAGAGAAATGTATGAAAAGTACGCAAAACAAGAAAAGGTTATGCAAATTGCACAAAGAGATTTCTTGTATGAAGCTGATGAAGAAATGATGCTTAAAGGAGCATTGCAGGGGACCTTAAAGGCTTTGGGCGATCCATATACACAGTTCATGACTAAGGAAGAATTTGACGCATTAATGCAGGATACGGAAGGTTCATACGAAGGCATCGGGGTTTATATAACTGCCAGTGATGATAATAAAATAATTATTGTTTCACCAATAGAGGATACTCCTGCAGAAAAGGCAGGACTTAAAACAGGGGATAAAATTATCCGAATTAACGGTATTGAATACACTGCAGACCAAATTAATGCGGCTGTAAATGTTATGAAGGGTGCGCCGGGAACAAGTGTAACCTTGACTATTCAAAGAGTATTACCGGATGGCAGCCAAAATGTGTCAGATGTGGTAGTTAACAGGGAAAAGATAAGAATTAACACCGTTAAGTCGTCAATTCTTGCGGACGATATAGGATATATCAGAATTACGACATTTGATATGCAGACAGCAAGTGATTTTAAAGCAGCATATAAGACCTTAAAAAATAAAGGTATGAAGGGTCTGGTTATAGATTTACGATTTAATCCCGGGGGTATGATTAACTCAACTGTTGAAATAACGGATGTGTTTATGGGTGAGGGTATAGTAACCTACACTAAAACAAAATCAGGAGAAATTGAATATTTTAAATCAGATGCAAAATCTGAAGATATTCCCATTGTAATATTAATAAACGAAGGTAGTGCCAGTGCCTCGGAAATTATGGCAGGAGCAATGAAGGATACCAAGAGAGCGGTTTTAGTAGGAAATAAAACATTCGGCAAGGGGATAGTGCAGAAGGTTCAAAGATTTGGAAATGAAGGTGAAGGAATTAAAATGACAGTTTCTGAATACTTCACACCGGCAGGAATAAACATCCACGGTGTAGGAATCGAGCCGGATATTGAGATTCAGCTTCCCGAAGACGCTGAGGGCTACGGGTATGAGTTTTATGAAACTGACACCCAGCTTCAAAAAGCAGTTGAAATACTGAGAAAATAAATGACAAGGATAGAACTTTATATAAAAAGAGGCAGAATTATCTGTCTCTTTTGTCTTTAATGAATAATATTATAAGTGCTATTATTAATAAAATAAACATTATCGGGAAAATCATGGTAACATATCCCATATCAAAAGGCATATCAGTACCCCCTAATAAATCAGTACAGTTTTTTCGGCATCATCCCATATAACAGTTTTCTCAATAGCTTCACTAACAAATCTCAGGGGTATCAAGACCCTGTCATTGACTATTTTTGCAGGAACGTCCAAGGAATTAGCCTTTCCGTTAACATATGCAGTTGTTGAATTTGCCGGTATGATTATTTTTGTTGAGCCGTGTTCCACAACCGCAGACTTCGAAGCTTCTTCCCATCTAACCTTGCAGTTTAATACTTCAAATACAGCTCTTAAGGGTACCATAGTCCTTCCGTTTTCAATAATGGGCCACTGCTTGATTGAGCTGAAATCTATATATTGGTCATAAACCTTCACATTGACATAATTGTCCGGTTTCTTATCAGTAATATAATTGAATGCATCTGCATTTAATCCGGTTATGGATGCACTTTCACGAAGTCCCTGGAATTCAAATAATAAGCAATAGTTCCCGGGTTCCTTGAATTTTAAAGTACCATTATAAATATTTATTTTATTAGCATTATAGGGATAAATATACACATCCTTTGTAATGTTAACCTTCTTATCACCATACAGGGCATGGACGGTATAGTTTACTTCACTGGCAGTATTGTAAACATTTCTTGCAAAGTCTACAACTATTTCATCAGGTGTTTCATTATATTTTATAAATAAATTCAGTATACTCCCTTCGCCTTTGATGTCACTGTCAATTTGATTGTAGTTAATTACGGATATACAATCGTATTTGTATAATTGAGACATAGCATTTATTATGCTGTCTTGAGAAATTAACTTGTCAAATCTTACGCTGATCATCAAAGGATGATGTGAAATTTTCCGTGTGAGTATTTTCTTTAATTCGGCTTCATCTCTTGCGAAATTTTCCTCATCATACATGTCAAGTCCGGTTTCAACCAACAATTTTTCATAGGATAATTCTTTAAGATAGTCATAATAGTTCATGGTAGATTTAGGTAGATTCAAATCTCCATCTATTGTATGATCTTTTGAAATTTCCTTTTCAGTAAGCATGTAATATGTATAAAATACCGAATCGCAGTCAGACACCGGGTCATTCCATGTTACATCTAAGTGGAACCAATTATCGCCTAATTTTACCATATTCCATATATGAGCTTCTCCTGCAGCAGTACCGGATACTAAATTAACAGGAATGTTAAGCTTATTAAGCATATTGTAGGTTAATAGAGCATATCCGTTGCAAACTGAAGTCCCCTTAACAAGCAAATCATAATCTGAATAATATATAGAGTTTTTATCGTATTTACCGTTTAACACTATATAATCATGCACTGCTTTTACCTTTTCATGGTCATTCATATAAGGTGTTATAATATCCTTTAAAATACCGTCAATAATGTTATCTGCTTTAACTCTTTCTTCCTTGGTTAAAATATAGGCAACCTTAACATTTATATTGCTAACACTTTTGTTGCCTGAAATATTCCAATCCACTCGTGTAATATTAGAACTCAAGTAAATATCGTTTTCTACCATTTCCTTTAAAACTTCTTCAATGTTGTCCAAGGAACCGGAATACTTTATATTAAAGTCCGGATTATATTCCTTCATTTGCTCAAGGATAATATTCTTTAGCTCATAATGATTACTTGCTTCATAAGACAAACCATAAACATTAAGAGTAAAAGTTATTATTAAGATTAAAACAGCAGTTAAAACAGTTTTAAGGTTTTTCATTCTATCACCTTCCTGAACATTGTAGTATTATTATACACTATTTAACATAAGAAATAAATAGTATTATATTTTACATTTACAATTGAATGTAATATAATTATGAATGTGCGCATCCAATCAAGTCATCCTGAGTGAAACGAAGGATCTCAAGCCACATTATTAATTAGACGTAAGAAATGAAGAAAAAGTTTCATAAAAGGAGAATTATGTACAAAATAATTTTAAATAAGATTTTATTGAGTGAAAAACCCTCAGAAGGAATATATAAATTAATGGCAACCGGTGAATTGGACAATGTAATTCCTGAACTTTTAAGGCTTACAGGTTTTGACCAACAAACCCCTTATCATGATAAGGACGTTTTAGAACACACATTAGCTGTAGTAGATGAAATTAAGCCAAAACTTAAGTTAAGAATGGCAGCCCTGCTTCATGATATCAGCAAGCCTGATTGTTTCACGGTGGATGAAAGGGGAAGAGGTCATTTTTACGGTCACCACATACGCTCGGCTCAAATCAGCGAAAAAATTCTTCAAAGGCTTGGATACGAAGATGAATTTATTACAGATGTAAAAACCTTGATAAGATACCATTATATTAAGGATATCGCCAATATTATAAAAGAAAAAGGAATAAAAAAATTTGTAGAAGCTGTAGGAGCAGAAAGACTTGATGATATGTTTGAGCTTATCAGGGCAGACATGACCGGCAAGGCTTCAACAAATTATGAAATCATTGAAAAATTAAAAAATATGTGCGAAGATTATCTTGAAAAGAGATCATAAAAAGGCACAGCCTCGCCATTCTGAATCCGTAAGAATTATAAAAAGTGCACCGCAAAGTGCACTTTTTATAATTCTATTGATTACAGTTCTTCTTCTCCGGCTTCAATTTCTTCATTAACTTCTACATCAACTTCTACTTCAATTTCAGTTTCCGTTTTAAACATTTCGGACATTTCCGGTGCGTTTAAAGCTTCTTCCGGAATTTCAAAATCTTCAGCACTGTTGATATTTAAGAATTCCATTGACACAGCAGCTTTTAAACCCTTTAAAATTTCCATGGCTTCAGGGGGTATACCCATTGCTTCCGCCATGCCGGAGGCCATGGATTCAACCATATCCGCTAAATCCATTTCCATTTTAACCATTTCACCGCTTGCTTCATCAATATAAACGATGAATGTCAAATCTCCAATATCCATGGATGCGAAGTTTTCCAGCATTTCAACAGCCATTGCTTCTTCTTCATTTGCCGGCTCAGGCATTATATCTTTAGCATCAGCAAACAATTCTTTATATATGTCGCCTGACATTGTATATTGGAGTCTTAACAATGTTTTTCCTTCTTCTGTATACTTGCCGAAGTACTTAACATCTTCAGTATATTTTTCAATTAATTCTTTATTTTTCTGCCTTGTCTCTTCAGCTTTTTTCACAAGGTCAGAGAGCTTATCGCTTGCTATTGTCTGTTTCACCCATGATAACTCACCGTCTGTACCAGGTATTGCTATATATTGGGTTATAGCCTCTTCATCAACTGTCATGTACATATTCATAATGGGCTGTACAGGCATATTTTCCATTCCGGGCATAACCATAGATGCATTTATTTTAGCCTTTACGGGATTCATGAATAAGGTCATGTACATATTCATATCCATGTTAAAAGGCTGTATATTACCTTCTGCATCGGGCATATTAATTGACATGTTAATTTTTGCATCCGCATCATAATTATCCCAAGCATAGGATTTTTCGTTCGCTGCAAAATATATGGCTTTTGCATCCACCGGCTCTGTTGTTATTACAACAGTATTTAATGCTGCATCCCATTCAACTTCCGAGCCAAAAGCTTCAATGACTGCTCTTATGGGAAGGTAAGTTCTTCCGTCTACGATTCTTGCAGCAGTATCAACATCAATTTTTTCATCATTTTTTAATATGTAATTTTCACCTATCGGAACCTTTACAACTATTTCGCCCTTAGCTGCAATTGCAATTCTGTCTTCATTGTCCCAATCAACCTCTGCACCATACTTTTCAAGAGCAGCTCTGAAAGGTACCTGTGTTCTGTTGTTTTCATCAACAAAGGGGAAGCCTAACTCTTCATTAAATTCGACTTTGGCGGAATCGATATTTATTATGATTTCATCTGCAAAGGCGGTTACAGAAGATAATGCCAAAAGCAATACCAAACTTAAAACAAAAATAATTCTTTTCATAATTCCCTCCTAATTTTATACTCAGCTTAAATATTTTATACTCAACATAA
>JAAYPY010000037.1 GCA_012519555.1 Tissierellia bacterium
AATCCCTAGCAACTTTAATTTTTGTTTCACTGCTAAGTTCTTCCTCATTCATATTACCGGTTTTTAAATATCTCTCAATTGCTTTGGCTGCATTAAGTCCGTCAGCTAATGCTTCGACTGTGTTTTTCCCGCTTAGTTCGCCGCCAAAGAAAACTCCTTTTTTGTTGCTTGCATATGCTCCTTCATAATTTCTTCGAAGTCCAAAACTATTGCCATCTTTTCCTGTAGCAACATATAGGGCATCAAAATTTAGATTATCTAAATCGGTAATTTCTCTATTTAAGATCAGATTGTATTCTTCATACATAAACTGCCTCTTAATATCATCTAAAAATAGCTCAGGAGCCATTAAATTCCAAAGGTTTCCTCCTATTTTTCCTGTTTTCTCAAAAACAGTAACTTCATATTTTTTGGAGGATAGTCTTAATGTGCAAGCGAGCCCGCTTATTCCGGCTCCAATTATTGCAATTCTTTTATTTTTTTTGGGAAGATTATAATTGTTGGGCTTTAAATTTTTAGCATATTCAATAGATGCTTTTTCTATCATTTTTATATTTATAGAATCATCAACCGTTTTTCTCGGACAAGCATTTTTGCAGGGCTCATGACAAAGTTCCGACACAATAACCGGAAATCCTACAGAATTAAGGTAAGTCCTGTAAGCGGAGTTAAAGCCGCCTCTTTGGATTTTGGGAATGAATTCTTTAATATTCAGGTGAAAGGGGCAGGCTGCAGTGCAGAAAGGCGGCTCATTCTGCATACAGTTTTTTAATTGGTCTTGAAATTTTTCCGGTTTTCTTTCCACTTTCATCTCTCCTTATTAATCTACGGGCTGATAACAGCCCGTAGGTTTTTGTATATTTATTTAGAAGAATCTTTCTGAATCACTGTCTCCTAATGGTATGAAGAAATCATCTCCTCCATATTTCACCGGGTTAGCCTTAATGTTTTCAAGTTCGTCATAGAGGTCTGAACCAAGGAAATACTTCTTAGGCGGGGTGACTTTACCTCCCGCTGCAAGTATTTCAAGCCCGGCTTTAACCTTTTCTTTTGTTGCAGGCATTTCATATATGCGAACACCGCATGCATTATTTATTGCATTTAACACTGCAACATGCCCCGATGACTGGAATGCTTCCGAAGCCCCTGATGAGCCGAAGGGTCCCAATTCATCCGGTCTTTCGTAATGAATTACATTGATTTCATCAGGTATATCTTTTATATAAGGCACTCCTGCTCCGTACATGTTATTATGTTTTTCTACATCATCATAGTTTTCACTGAGAGCAAAACCTATGGAATGTGATATGCCTCCGTAGGCCTGCCCGTTAACAGCCTGAATATTTCCTACCTTTCCGACATCATCCACACAGGTAAATCTTATAACCCTTGTTTTTCCTGTTGCTGTATCTACTTCTACTTCTGCCATATTCAAACAATAAGTATAAGAAGGTGTCGGGTCGCCGATTCCTGTGTTGGGGTCTAAACGACAAAGTCCCGGTACGGAAGTATTTTGGTATTTTCCTTCATATTTTGTAGGAATGCCTTCAGCTATCATTTCATCATAGCTTCGATATGTTCCGTCAGGTTTGCGCATTGCATTCATCAGCTTGTCGGCTGCAATTATTGTAGCCTTCCCGCTCATATAGTGGGTCCTGCTGGCTCCGGACATACCGCTGTCAGGACAAAGCTTGGTATCATTCTGAACTAGTCTTATTTGATCCGGTTTAACCTTTAGAGGTTTCAAGGCCTCAAGGGTCAGCATCAGGGATCCGATATCCCCGCCTTGACCTAATTCTTGATAGGTATCATATTTTGTAAATGTATTATCGGAATTCAATTCTATTGCTACAGTCGAGCTGTCTGTACCGCCTTCCGTAACATTAAAGCCTCCCCATGCCAAACCTACACCCCGGCGTTTTTCCGGAGCATCTGCCTTCTTTGCTTCTTCTAAAGCCTTATCATAGTAAGGTTTCATAATTTTCATCATTTCTTCCATGGGGTATTGACGGAATGGATAGCTGTTAATATTTGTATCTCCTTCACGTGCAATATTTATCCATCTGAATTCAAAAGGATCAATTCCGGCTTTTTCTGCCAGCATATCCATCATTGCTTCCGATAGGGTATATGCCTGAGGAGAGCCATAGCTCCTGTAGGCAGTTCCAAAATTATGGTTAGTATTTGCAATGCGAACTAATCCTGCTAGATTTGGAATCTTATAGGGGAAGAAGGTAAAGCGTGCAGGTTTTGTCATTATATCATCTCCGCCCCAAGAATATGCACCGTGGTCCATACCGATATCAAATTCTGCTGCTGTTATTCTGCCCTTTTCATCACAGGCTAAAGTGCCGTTTGAATATGAAGGACACCTCTTTCCGGAAAAATGCTGGTGCTCTTCATAGCTCATTGAAAGGGCTACAGGCATTTTTGTTACAACTGCCGCCGCTCCTGCCAAACATACATCACCGGCATTAGTTGACCAGCCGAAGCTTGCACCTGTGGGGTTCATTACTATTCTTATTTTATCCCTTGGAACACCTAAAGAATTTCCTATACGACCTATTGTTGAGTACACTCCCTGTGACTTGCACTGAATAGTTAAGTTGTCATCATCGTCAAAATAAGCTTGAAGTGTTGTTCCCTCTATTGATAAATGAGGCTCCCGGGTGGAATGGAAGCTTCCGGAAACACTGTAGGCTGAAGTTTCCAAAACTTCCTTAACCTTATATGGGTCTTCTAATCCGACTCCCTTGAGCACCGGTTGCTGCGAAAATATATTTGGCGTATCTTCGTGAACTCTCATTGCATCAGGCAAAACTGCATCTAAATAGTTTAGATATTCAGGAAGTTTTTCGATTTCAACCTGCACTTCTTTAGCGGCAGCTCGAGCATGGTCTCTTGTATCGGCAACAACTAAGGCTAGAACATCACCATACCTATAAATTTTGTCATCACAAAGAATTTTACGGCTTGGTACCATTACTGTGGTTCTTTCATGGAAATGTGCTTCAGCCATAATATTGGTTCCGCCTGCCTCTATTATATCTTTAGCTAAAATAATTTTAACTACGCCGGGCATTTTTTCAGCCTTAGAAATATCAATATTCAATATTTTAGCATGATGTGCGATTCTTGGTTGAACAACCGCAGCATGCAGAGTTTCTGCAGGCATTTTAAGTGCTTGATCATCGCCGTAATCGGCCAATCCGCACACTTTTGCAAGTGCTGTAGGGCGAATGACAGGCTTGCCGTAGTATTCATTATCTTCGGGATCTTTAAATGAAATGTCTTCTATTGTTGCTTCCCCTCGAAGTACCTTGGCTGCAGCCATAACTGCATCAACCAATTGTTTATATCCTGTACATCTGCAAACATTTTTATTTTTTTGGAACCAATCTCTCACCTCTTCGCGAGTAGGATTTTTGTTTTCTAACAATAAGGCATAGCTTGATACTATAAAGCCGGGAGTACAAAAACCGCACTGTACTGCACCGTAATTCATCCATGCCACCTGAAGGGGATGAAGATTGTTTGGTGTTCCGATGCCTTCAATTGTAATTACCGAGCTATACTCTTTAACAGTCTTCATTTTTTTTACACAAGCACGGGTTAATTTTCCGTCTAAGATTACTGAGCAGGCGCCGCATACACCGGTACCGCAGCCAACTTTAGTTCCTGTTAATCCCATTCGCCTCAACACATCTGCCAAGGAATCACTTTCAGGATTGTACATAAAAACCCTGTTTGCTCCATTAATATTAAGCCACATCTTCTTAAGTTTCATAATTACTTAGTATGAGATAGCAGCAGCTAAATCATACACTCCTTTCATCTGATTTTATCATGCCTTTGATGTATAATAATTTTTATGTCATGAATAGGTAGGAAAGTGCAAGCCGCCAAATCGGCTTGCTTCACACCGATACAATGAATACATCGGTGCAAAGACACAAGTCTTTGCTTCATTATTTGTATTCATTATACCATAAGTGCAAGCAATAATATATACCATGATTTGTAAGTTCTGTTTATTTGTTTACTATATTAACAGGTGTACCATTTATAAAAGCCTTTAAATTGTCCACTGCAATATCCATCAAGCGCTGACGGCTTTCCTTGGGAGCCCAAGAAATGTGGGGAGTGATAATGCAGTTCTTTGCACTTAGCAGAGGATTGTCAGGTCGTATGGGCTCTTTAGATACCACATCAACCCCCGCTGCATAAACCTTTCCCGAATTTAATGCATCTGCCAAATCCTGCTCCACAATTAAGGGTCCCCTCGAATTGTTTATTATAATAACTCCGTCCTTCATTTTTGCAATTGTATCCTTGTTAATAATTCCTTGAGTAGACGGGAATAAGGGGCAGTGGAGGCATATGACATCCGAGCGTTCAAAAAGCTGGTCTAAGTCTACATATTCGGCAATTTCCCTGCCTTCTTGAGTAGGATTTTCATCAAATGCTAAAACCTTCATACTTAGTGCCTTAGCTATTTTTCCTGTAGTTCTCCCTATACGTCCCAGTCCTATTATCCCCATTGTTTTTCCGGCAAGCTCAATGAGGGGATAATCCCAGAAACACCAGTCAGCATTATTCTCCCAGCGGCCTTCCTTTACCGCTTGAGAGTGATGTCCTATATGATGGCAAATCTCCAATAAAAGTGCTATTGCAAACTGCCCCACGGCGTCAGTACCATAGGTTGGTATATTGGAAACAAGAATTCCCCTTTCCTTGGCAGCTTCAATATCCACAATGTTATATCCGGTTGCAAGAACTCCTATGTACTTAATATTTTTGCACGCTTCTATAGTTTCTCTTGATATAGGTGCCTTATTTACTAAAACTATATCTGCATCTCCAATTCGCTCTATGGTTTTCTCTATTGGAGTCCTATCGTATACGGTCAAGTCACCTAAGCTTTCAAATCCTTCCCAGCTTAAATCTCCGGGATTCTCCGTATAGCCATCTAAAATTACGATTTTCATTCTCTCCTCCTGATATTTTTTTAACAGCTTATTAGATCAATTGAATTGCCTATTCCCTATAATTATTAAAGAATTCTTTGCCTTTGTCAATAGAATTTCCCATTGTTTTTTAGTTTTATTACTTGTTAACATCTTTCAGTCTATATCATAAGATGTAACATAAATATATGGGAGATACCATGATAGATAGGAGATGCCATGATATATAATAGTAGTATAAATAATATAAATCAGCCTGAAAGAACATTTGAACCTATCACAATAGGAAGATTAGCACCTGATTTTGTCGCCCTGTCAACTCAAGGTTATATCAGATTGTCTGATTATAGAGGAAAATGGGTAATTCTAACCAGTCACCCGCAAGCTTTCGGTGCAGTCAGCACTACGGAAATAATCAGTTCTGCACAAAACTATCCCCGTTTATCGGAACAAAATATAGAAATTATCGGTTTAACAACAGATAATATTTATTCTATTTTAGCGTGGATAAATGACATATATCAAAATACGGGAATATCAATACCTTTTCCTATAATTGCAGACACTGATTTAGCCTTATCGGAAATGTATGGTATGATAAGTCCTGATAGAATGTTTGGGGTAACTGTCAGAAGTACTTTCATAATAGACCCGTCAGGCCGGATAAGAGCTGTTATAACATTGCCTGTATCTACCGGTGGAAATCAAGAAGAGTTGTTGAGGATACTTGATTCGATTTTAGTAAATGAAAACTATAACCTTCATACTCCCGCAAACTGGAAACCTGGGGATCCTCTTGTAGTACCTAATCCGGTTTCATATGAGGAGATGGTTTCCAGGGCTGAGAATAGTGAGAGCTTAGGATATTATTGTCCATTTTGGTATTTATGTTACACTTACTTGAATTCCAATAATATCTCATCTCCTCCCGGCCAGACAAATAACAATATTTCCTCCCGGTAGGCAATACAGATAATTGAGGCTAAAACAAAGAATAGATGGTCGAATATAATAACCATCTATCTTATTTGAATTTATGGAATAACTTTACTCATATTCAATGGTCGCCGGCGGTTTGCTTGTAATGTCATAAACTATTCTATTTACATTATCTACTTCATTTACTATCCTGGTGGATACTTTTTCAAGCACTTCATAAGGTATTCTTGCCCAATCGGAAGTCATGCCGTCTGTTGAGTTTACTGCTCTTAGGGTAACTGTGTGAGAGTATGTTCTTTCGTCTCCCATAACGCCTACGCTTCTGATGTTTGGAAGTGCTGCGAAGTACTGCCATATTTTGTTTTGGAGTCCTGCCTTTTTAATTTCATCTCTGAAAATAAAGTCGGCTTCTCTTATTATCTTCAATTTGTCTTCAGTAACCTCTCCTAAACATCTGATTGCAAGACCCGGTCCGGGGAAGGGTTGTCTTTCAACTATCTCTTCCGGAATTCCTAATTCTCTTCCCACCTGTCTAACTTCATCCTTGAATAGTTGCCTGAGTGGCTCTAACAGTTCAAAATCAACATCATCAGGAAGTCCTCCTACATTATGGTGGCTTTTGATTACTGAAGCAGTAGATGTTCCGCTTTCTATAACATCCGGATAAATTGTACCTTGAACAAGATAGTCAATGTGACCAAACTCCTTCTTTAGTTTTTGTTTTTCTTCTTCAAACACCCTTATGAACTCTTCGCCAATTATCTTTCTTTTCTTTTCAGGCTCAGTCACACCTGCTAATTTACTCAAAAACCTTTCCTGAGCATTAACACGGATTAGGTTCATATTGAACTTTTCCCTAAATACCCTTTCTACCTGATCTCCTTCATCCTTTCTCAGAAGACCATGATCAACAAATACACAAATTAAATTAGATCCTAGAGCTTTGTGAACCATAACTGCTGCAACAGATGAATCAACTCCACCGGACAAGGCGCAGAGAGCTTTTTTATCTCCAACCTCTTTTTTGATTCTTTCTATTGAATACTTAGTGTAGTCACCTATATTCCAGTCTTTATTCATTTTACATATATTAAACAAAAAATTACTTATTATTTCTCTTCCTTTTTCGGTATGCTCTACCTCAGGATGGAATTGAACCGCATAAATCTCCTTTTCTTCATTTCTCATTGCACAAACAGGACATGAGTCCGTATTTGCAGTTATTTCAAAACCCTCCGGTGCTCTTTCTATAAAATCTGTATGGCTCATCCAGCAAAGGGAATTTTGACCTATATCTTTAAATAATCTATCATCGGAAAGTATATTTAACTTTGTCCTTCCATATTCTCTAAAATCAGCCTTTCTTACTTGACCTCCAAATTCTTGAGCTATGAATTGGCCTCCATAACATATACCTAAAACAGGAACTCCTAAATTAAATATTTCTCTATCTATTTTTGGTGCATTTTCCGCATAAACACTTGCCGGGCCTCCGGATAGAATAATTCCCTTCGGAGTCTTTTCTCTTATTCGTTCAATTGTATATGTATATGGGATTATTTCACAATATACATTAGCTTCTCTTACTCTTCTCGCAATAAGCTGACTGTACTGCGCACCAAAGTCAATTATTAATATCATTTTTTTCTCCTATTTTACCGTGATATTTAAGACCATCTATATTATTTATGATATACCTTTACATCTGTTTCTTATTCACAAAACTCTTCGTATTCTTCAGATGATAATAAGTTGTCTATTTCGGTAGGCATACTCATATCAATGGCTACAATCCATGCATCATAT
>JAAYPY010000198.1 GCA_012519555.1 Tissierellia bacterium
GAACTGCTTATCGAAAAAAGGCATGACTATGACAGGGCCATTTACGATAAGATAAAAATGGATTGGATATCATGTGAAAAGAACTATGATATCTACCGGGCAAAAATATCCGTAAAGGAATATGGTCATTACTATTATTCCTTTATTTTTGATGATAAGAAATTCCAAGACTATGAACTTCTCATATATGATGAAGGCTATTCGACACCTAATTGGGTTAAGGGCGGAATCATTTATCATATTTTTGTGGACAGATTCTTCAGAAGAAAAATAAGAGTAAAAAAGGATGTTATTATAAGAAAATGGGGTGAAACACCACAATATCTTCCGGACGAAAAAGGCCAAGTATTAAATAACGATTTTTTTGGCGGGAATTTAGACGGTATCGAAGAAAAGCTTCCCTATATTGCAAGTTTGGGTGTTAGCATTATCTATTTATCTCCTATTTTTGAGGCTTATTCAAACCACAAATATGATACCGGGGATTATCATAAGATAGACCCTATGTTCGGTACTGAAACATCCTTGAAAAGACTTATAAGCGAAGCAAAAAAGTACGGAATAAATGTTATACTTGATGGTGTTTTCAGCCATACAGGTGATGACAGTATTTATTTCAACAAATATGGCAGATATAACTCCACAGGCGCTTATGAAAGCAAAGATTCTCCTTATTACCACTGGTATACCTTTAATAATTGGAATAATGATTATATAAGCTGGTGGGGTATTAAAACATTGCCTGAAATAAATGAAAACAACAGCTCTTATCTAGACTTCATAACAGGGGAAAAGGGAGTTCTCAACCACTGGCAAAAAACAGGAGTTATGGGATGGCGCTTGGATGTTGCTGACGAGCTTCCGGATGAATTCATTGAGAAGTTACGCGGCTCAGTAAAAAGTTATAATAAAGATGCCTTGATAATTGGGGAAGTATGGGAAGATGCTTCCAATAAGTATTCCTATGATAAGCTTAAGAAGTATCTTTGCGGCAAGCAATTGGATTCTGTAACAAATTATCCTCTTCGTGATGGTATAATCGACTATGTAAAAAACAAAGACTGCACATTACTTTATAATATCATGAATAAAATTATGGAAACATATCCTTCCCATACTGTAAACTGCCTTATGAATGTTCTTGGAACACATGACACGGAAAGAATACTTACAATATTGGGAAGCGAAAGCATACCTTCAAGTAAAAGCGAAATGGCAGAAAGCGAGCTGTCAGAGGCTGAATTAAAACAAGGATGCATGATGTTAAAAATTGCAGTATTGCTTCAAATGACTCTCCCGGGCATTCCCTGTATTTACTATGGAGACGAGGCAGGCATGGAGGGGTGGAAGGATCCTTTCAACCGAAAGTGTTATCCATGGGGCTATGAAAACAAAGATATTCTTGACTATTATATATTTATAACAAAATTACGAAAAACTAATAAGGTTTTTGCTGAAGGTAAATATAAATGCTTAATTCATGATAAGGGAGTTTTTGTGTTTCAAAGATATGATGAAAATGAAAAAATAATAATTGCAGTAAATTTATCACAAAAAGGAATTACTTTAAAATTAAAAGAAGATATGATTGAATACACAAGTAATAAAAAGGATAATATTTTTAATATAGAAAAGGAGGATTTTATAGTACTATTAAAAAACCTCGAGTCATAGCTATGGATGGGACATTTCTCCTACCGAGAGAGGCTTTCTCTAAATAGGAGGTGTGTCCCCATACCATTATAAATATTTTTTTAATTGGTCTGCCTTATCAGTCTTTTCCCATGGAAGGTCAAGGTCTTCTCTCCCAAAATGTCCATAAGCTGCAAGCTGTTGATATATAGGTCTTCTTAAATTGAATTTTTCAATAATTACTGCAGGCCTTAAATCAAAATTCTCAGCAATTGCCTTTTCTATAATTTCATCAGCAACCTTATTGGTACCAAATGTTTCAACCATTATTGAAATGGGTTTTGCCACTCCGATTGCATATGCAACTTCTACTTCGCATTTGTCTGCTAATCCTGCTGCAACTATATTTTTAGCAATATATCTTGCTGCATATGCAGCCGAACGGTCTACCTTTGTGGGGTCCTTTCCTGAAAATGCACCACCGCCATGTCTCGAGTATCCGCCGTAAGTATCTACAATAATCTTTCTGCCGGTCAAACCTGAGTCTCCTTGTGGTCCGCCGATAACAAATCTTCCTGTGGGATTAACGTAAAATTTGGTATTTACGTCTAATAATTGAGCAGGAACAACCGGTTTAACAACAAGATCCATTAAGTCTTTTTTAATTGTTTTTATATCAACTTCAGGATTATGTTGAGTGGATAAAACAATTGTATCGATTCTTACAGGTTTGTTATCATGATATTCAACAGTAACCTGCGTTTTACCGTCCGGTCTTAAGTAATTAACTATATTGTTTTTCCTCACTTCTGTCAGCTTCCTTGAAAGCTTGTGTGCCAAGGATATGGGCATGGGCATAAGCTCAGGTGTTTCATTGCAGGCAAAACCAAACATCATGCCCTGGTCTCCAGCTCCTATCATGTCATTAGCGTCATTATTGTTCTTTTTATATTCATCTGCTTGATTAACACCCAATGCTATGTCCTGAGATTGCTCTTCAATAGATGTGAACACGGCACATGTTTTGTAATCAAAGCCGTATTCTGCGTTGTCGTAACCGATATTTTTTATAGTTTCTCTTACTATTTGCGGAATATCAATATAGCAGCTTGTGCTGATTTCTCCTGCGACAAGCACAAATCCCGTCTTAGTGATTGTTTCGCAAGCAACCCTCCCATCAGGGTCTTGCTCCAAAATTGCATCTAAGATGCCATCTGATATCTGGTCGCACATTATATCCGGATGCCCTTCCGTAACTGATTCAGATGTAAATAACCATTTTTTCATTATCTTATCCTTTCTTGTTAAAATACAATATCCAAATTTTTAAGGGGACTTTCCTAGTGATGTCATACATGCGAATAAATAAACCTCTTCAAAAGAAGAGGTCATATTCTTTCCTATTGCCTCATCTTTCGGAAATCCGCGGGAATTGGCACCTTGAATAATCAAGCTGCCGGGTTTCATTGGGCCCGTCCCTCCACCACTCTTGATAAGGAGTTTTTTTAATATTAACACATAGGGTTTTTTTTGTCAACAAAAAATCCCGACACTTGAGTCGGGATTTGAGTCGGGATTTATTTATTTATACTTGTCATATGTTCTCACTGACATGAGAATTGCCGCTTCCCTTGATGCCATACCGTAATTAACCGCTTTTTGTGCATCCGTTACTGCTTTTGGCATAAAATTGCCATTTGTGTCGCCTTTTATGATGCTTAATTTAGACATGAACTTAGTTCCTTCTACTGCCCAAGAAGAAATATCAGCTTGATCAGGAAAATCCTTCACTCCGACAATACTGAAATCTCCCTCAGGTGCTATTGCCTTTATGGTTCTGTATAACATGGTGGCACATTGCTCACGGTTTATTAAAACATTGGGTGAAAATGTTGTTGCTGATGTACCTTGAGTAATTCCTATAGAATATGCTTTTAGAATCTGTTGATTGTTGGTATCGGTAAATGGGTTTTCAGACACACTAACTGCAGCTTTACCGGTGGTTTTTTCATAGAGCAAGAGAGCTAACTCTGCAAATTCTTCACGGGTAATTGATTTAGTCAAATCTTTTCCCTTCAATATTTCAGGAATAAGACCTGCTTCATTGGCTTTTTCCAATTCATCAACTGCCCAATCACTGGCATCTTCATAAAATGCCGGATTACCGATTGTAACTGTGTTAGAGTACTCTGAATAAATATGTTTGTCAATCCAACCACCCTTATAGCCCCAAAGCCCGTAGAATCGAGCCCGGAATTGATATGTTTCACTCTTAATGTCGGTTGTGTCAAAATCCCCTTCATCAAAAGGCTCATATATATAAGAACCACGCTCAAGAAAATCAGAAACAGACATAGAAGTATTCCAGTATTTCGAGGGGCCTTCATTCCAATCGTAATTGCCGTACTTGTAATCAAAAATAATTTCAATATAATCACAATATATTTCCTCATAGTATTCGGAGTCACTTTCTAAATTTGAATTAATTGTTTTTACACTGTCAGGGATATCAAGCTTTAATTCAAAATAAGGAAGGCCGTCATCATCAAATTTTAATTCACCCGTGAGGTTTTTGGGTGCTTCCAAAAAGAATGGTTCATTTGCTAAAGCTGTCAAGGGAAATAAGGTCAATAAGAGTGCTGTAATTAATAAAACAGAAAATGATTTTTTCATTGTAACCCCCTAATAATTTAGTATTTAATTTATATTAATTATAAGGAGTATTATGATTTTTTCAATCACCCTCAGGGTGATTTTTCTGACATTATTTATTATCATGGAACTATATTATTTTAATCCCGTCTATATAAGGGATTAATTGAAACCTCATTTGCTATAATTTACTATTATAATTATGCTTATAATAATGGCAATCATGGGTTATTTCTGTTATAATTTAAAAAGAAAGGAATGATAAAAATGATACTTAAAAAAGTAGCGGCTATTTCCGCAGCGGCATTACTATTATTATCATCTTCAGCATATGCCAACAGCCTGTACACCGTATATGACTTATCTGAAGAAATAAGGCTCTCGAATAGTATTACATATGAAAGAATAGAAAAATACACATCATCAGGATGGATGAACATAAATGTTATCCGGGCAGATTTAACTGATGAGTATACGGAAGTAAAGCCTATTAACAACGAAAAAGGCATTTCAAACAGAGCACCCCTAAGCTTTATGATGAAGTCATCAGGAGCGGTTGCTGCAGTTAACGGAGACTTTTTTTACATGGGGGACCCCACACATACATATGGTCCTATAATAAGAGATAATAAATTAATAACTTCTCCTCTGCCCTTCAC
>JAAYPY010000199.1 GCA_012519555.1 Tissierellia bacterium
AAAATAAAAAAAATATAGAGAATTAACCTCCATTTGATATAATAGTAGTTGACCAAACCACAACAAAGGAGGAAATTCTCTATGAATAACATTATACAACTGGTCGCACAAAAAGTTAAGAGGGAAACAGCTCTGAAAGGTAAACTTTTCCCTTACATGACTATTTCTTTATTTTTTATGCCTAAAATTTAATTTACTTAGTTATAAACAGATGCGTGAAAAATTTATATAGTTATCCACATTAAAGAGGTGCACCTCCCCCTTGTTAGATATTCTGTGGATAAGTATTTTTAATTTTTGTCTTTTTCCATTTAACCACGCCTTCCTGCTGTTTTTTTATTTATTCCCTTCTTACTTGAAATCTTTCATAGATAAAATCTTCTTCTTTTAACTGTTGATTTTTTATGCTGTCTAATAAGCCTTCTGAAATTTTCTCAATAGTCCTTTTAATCAGTTTTATTCCTTTTACGCCATTTTCATAAAGCTGCACCAGCACATCAGCTAACTGTGTAAGTAGATAATGATTTTTCATTGCATTGTAATTTAAGCTATTTGCATGGGTTATCATGTATCGATAATTCTTTTGTATGTTAAATCCTTCGTTTTCAATCAGCCAGCGCTTTCTACCTGTTTCTGCAAATTCTCCTGCCGTCCAATTTGTAACATCAATACTTGTTACCCATTGAAATTCCTTCCACTTTTTCTGATTCTTCTCAATTTCAAGCTCCATAACAGCAACCTTATGTCCTTGATAATATAGGTCGTTTACCCATTTCATTTTATGTGTCGCTTTTATTTTAGGCTTTCTTTTGTACATATACTCAATTTCTATTACTTCTTCTTCATTTTCTCCCATTTCATTTATTTCTTTATATTCTTCTGCTAAAGTTGGGATACTTCCATCTTTATATCTAATTAGGAATTCCCACTTATTCTTTTTGCATATATCAAATATTGGTCCGCAGGCATACAGACTATCTCCTAATATACATATCGGAAGCCTCGGAAACATATCTTTAAGAGATTTTGACAACCTCTTAAAGGAGTTAATCTCACAATCCTGTTTTGTCATGTTCTTTGCTTCATTTTCTATAAATTCCGTTGCAATACTTACTACCATATCATCATCTAATACTATTTTCGCTTCTAATACCTGATGGTAATATATTGTGCTTTCTTCGTCTGTCCCTTTATTATATGTCTTTGTCAAGCAATGCTCGCAATGCCTTTACTTAAAACTAAAGAGCTGAGTTGCATCTACGATTACGAGCCAATGCTTCCCCAAAAACTTGGCATGGTCAAAGCTTTTTTTTCGAATTAAACCATATATCATTTTCTTTCGCAATTTTTCAAGCTCTGCATTATCAAGTTTCTTTAGACATTCATTTACTGTCACATAATGTGGAAGGTATTCTCTTTCTTCCAATCCTAATATTTTGTATATATTTTTTACACATTCATCTATATTAAATTCATCATTCATTTCCTGCATAGACTCAATAGAACATGCATTTTTCAATATCATCATGTATAATATGACTTCAATTTCATAAGTTATGTAGCTTTGATTTCTGCTGTCCATCACGTTTTTTATATCTTGTATTAATTCAGGAAAGTAATGTGCTTGGATCTTTAAAAATTCTTTAATCTCGTTTTGAAGGGTTCTTCTAATTTCTCTTTTCTCAGCTCTTGTCAATTTTTTCATTCTCCTTTGCCATTGCGATAAAGTTCTTTATCCTATTTTACCATATCCTTAGTTTTCGTGCAAATTTGAATGTTCTTTTCTTTATCTTATTGCGAAAAATATTTACCTTTCAGAGCTGATTTTTTTTCATTCCTCACCTTTATGTAATGTAACTGTAATGGAAAAATTGTCGAAGGATGGTATAATTTAAATATAATTTAAAGATGC
>JAAYPY010000200.1 GCA_012519555.1 Tissierellia bacterium
ACCTCCGCGGCGGTACAATTTGATTATGAACTCTGGAACTTAGTTTTGCAATATTGTTCTGGAATTTGTTGCGTAGGTAAGTTCCAGTCTCGCCACTCTACTCTGGAAGTTACTTTTGCAATTCACGCTGTTATAATAATAGACAAGAACTTGTTGACTTTATATGTTTTAAAATCTATTATTAATTATATGATTATTATACCCAAAACATAATATTTGACACATGAATCTTTGAGACAGGGGTATGTTTGATAGGAGGGAAAATATGAACTGGACTGAAGTTTCCATTTATACAACAAGCAACGGTATTGAAATAATTAACGGTGCCTTGATAAAACTGAATATCAATGATGCGGTGATTGAAGATGCCTGTGTTTTTGACGAATTTTTAAATGATAAAACTCAAAACTGGGATTATTTTGATGAAGACTTGTCAAAGATGAAGGATATTGAAAGCTGTATTAAGGTATATTTAGCAGACAACGATCAGGGAAGAAAACTGCTAAGAAAAATTAATGAATTTATTGAAGTATTAAAAGAAGATAATATGAACATCGACTTGGGTAGACTTAGGGTTGAAACAAAAGTCCTGAATGACGAAGACTGGGCAAACAACTGGAAGCAGTATTTCAAGCCCTTTGTAGTGGCTGACAAAGTAATAATTAAACCTTCATGGGAAGGTTACAAGGACTCATCAGATAGAAAGATTATTCTTGAAATCGACCCGGGAATGAGCTTTGGTACAGGACAGCACCATACAACCCGCCTTTGTATTGAGCAGATAATTAAATACATTAATAAAGATATGGAAGTTCTGGATATAGGGTGCGGCAGCGGGATACTGTCAATAGCTGCATTGCTTCTTGGAGCAAAAAAATGCGTTGGAGTAGACATTGATGAAAATTCAGTGCGAATAGCTAAAGAAAATGCTGCACTTAACAATATTTATCAAGACAGATTCACAGTGTACCAGGGGGATGTAACCGAAGATAATGAACTGCAAGAAAAAGTCGGATTCAACAAGTATGACGTGATAGCAGTGAATATTATTGCACAAATAATAATGGGAATGAGTCATACCTTTCGTAAGTTTTTAAAAAAGGGTGGATTGGTTATAGCATCAGGGATAATTACAAAATACGAGCAGGATGTAATTGATAATTTTGAGAGCTTAGGATTTAAAGTAATTGAAATAA
This sequence comes from Tissierellia bacterium, assembly GCA_012519555.1. Classification (GTDB taxonomy): domain Bacteria; phylum Bacillota; class Clostridia; order Tissierellales; family Sedimentibacteraceae; genus Sedimentibacter. Next base: position 1,197 of record JAAYPY010000200.1, read on the forward strand.
ATAAAAGCGAAGAATGGGTATCCATAACAGCAAAGCTTTCATCTTGAGTAATAATAATAAATGGAGGAAAAATGTTCAGATATTTTTGTGTTGATGATAATATAAAAAATGGAAGAGTAACAGTTGAAGGCGGCGATGCAAAACATTTAAAAACAATTCTTCGGGCTCAGCCGGGAGATAAAATTTCTGTTGTGACTCAAAGTAAGGAATACATTGCAGAAATAATGGAAGTAAATACGGGAAATATAAATTGTACCTTGGTTGAAGAAATACCGACTAATAATGAAACAAAAATAAACATAACTCTTTGCCAAGGAATACCTAAACAAACCAAGATGGAATTAATTATTCAGCAAAATGTTGAGTTAGGTGTGAAAAGATTTATTCCTTTATTAACTGAAAGAACCGTTGTAAAGCTTAACGAAAAAGAAAGAGAGCAAAAGAAATTAGACAGATGGCAAAAAATTGCCAAAGAATCGGCAAAACAGAGCAATAGAAATATAATTCCTTCTGTAGAGCCAATTATGACTGTTCAGGAGCTGATTGAAAAGATTAAGAATGAAGATGCTGCAATATTAGTTCCTTATGAGTTGGAGGATGTAAAGTTATTAAAGGATGTATTATGCGAGCCAAAGAATAATTATTACATTGTTATAGGCCCTGAAGGCGGCTTTGACATTAAAGAAATTAAAATGCTTCAAGAAATTGGAGCCCATATTGTAACCTTAGGCAAAAGAATATTAAGAACTGAAACAGCAGGTGTTGTAACAGCAGCAATAGTAATGTATGCCTGCAATGAACTGGCCTAAGTCGACTGACAAGTGGTAACAAGGGGACGGGGGTATTGTCATATTTATGACAATACCCCCGTCCCCTTGTCAGTCCCCTTACAATGGTCAATTGTCATAAACTGTAAAAAAAATGTAAAATTTTCATTGGATAATCAAATGAATATTAATTGACATAAAGGTTGGAAATGCTTATAATGAAAACGTAAACATTTATAATATATAAAGGAGGCAGTTATAAATGACAAAGAAAAAGATGGGATTGGCGGTAAAGGTCCTAATAGGGTTAGCCATTGGTTTTGTCATAGGTCTTATAGTTCATTATATGCCAAAAGGTTCACTCAGGGATGATATCTTAATTAATGGCGTATTCCAATTTGTTGGGCAGGTATTCCTAAGAGGAATTATGATGTGCGTTGTTCCTTTGGTATTTGTATCCTTGGTTAACGGTGCAGCCGGCATGGGAGACATCAAGAAGCTTGGAAAAGTAGGCGTTAAAACAATGGCATTTTATTTGGTAACTACAGCAGTCGCCATTGTGATAGGTCTTGGGATGGCATTTTTAATCAACCCGGGTATCGGATTAGACATGGGTGCCATAGAAGCTGTTGAAGTTACTGCAAGTGAAGGTAAACCAATGGCACAAGTTCTTTATGAAATGGTGCCGAGAAACCCGATCCAGGCATTAGCTGAAGGAAACATGCTTCAAATCATAGTATTCGCAATAATGACCGGTATTGCCCTGACCATGCTGGGAGAAAAGGGTAAAAATGTATTTAAATTATTTGAAGATTTAAATGAATTGGTAATGAAATTAGTTAGTATGGTAATGCTTTTGGCTCCTTTTGGTGTGCTTTGTTTAGTGGCAAGGACCTTCGGTCAGGTTGGAGTTGCAGCGGTTGTACCGGTGTTAAAAACTGTAGCGGCAGTTTACATTGCTTTAGGTATACACTTGGCATTTGTATATGGCGGAATGCTTAAAGGTCTGTCAGGATTGTCTCCGGTAAGATTCATAAAGAAATTCTTCCCTGCAATGGCTGTCGCATTCTCCACTGCCAGCAGTAGTGCTACATTACCTGTTACCATGGATTTGACTATCAATAAAATAGGCGCTTCTAAGGACATATCTTCATTTTCGCTTCCGCTTGGTGCTACGATAAACATGGACGGAACAGCAATTTATCAAGGAGTGTCAGCAGTATTTATTGCACAGGTTTTTGGAATTAATGTAACACCTGTTATGGCACTTATGATTGTATTCTCAGCTACATTGGCATCAATCGG
>JAAYPY010000038.1 GCA_012519555.1 Tissierellia bacterium
ATAGAGAAGCCGCTGAAGAAATTAAAGCAAATCTGATTGAAAAAGGAATTGATAATAATAAAATTTTAAACATTAATCAGTTAAGAGACTTGTTTGATATCAGATTGTCAACCATAAGATTATTAGCTTATGAAATAAAAAGCAAGAAGGTGGAAGGTTCAATTGCTGAATTAGGTGTTTACAAAGGTTACATAGCAAGAGAACTCAACCTGCTTTTTAAAGAACGGAGATTATACCTTTTCGATACATTTGAAGGCTTTGACAAAAGAGATATTGAGCATGAAAAGGAATTGGGAAAAGGCAAATTTACAAGTAGAAATTTTAGCGATACTAACATTGAAAAGGTGAAAGATATCTTGGTGTATCCTGAAAAGGTAATTTTTTGCAAGGGATATTTTCCTGATACTGCAGAAAATATAAATGATAAATTTGCATTTGTAAGTCTTGATCCGGACTTATATCTTCCTACATTAAACGGCTTAAGATTTTTTTATCCAAGACTTAATAAAGGCGGCTCCATACTGATACATGACTATAACAGCGCACAGTTTCCAAATGTGAAAAAGGCAGTTAGGGAGTTTTCAAAGGAAGCAGATATTAAGATAGTTCCCTTAAGCGACTTCCATGGAAGTGCAGTAATATTTTGAGATTTTTTATAAAAAGGAAGAGGACACAGGAAGTCCCGGTAAGTATAATATGAATCCATTCATACCCGAAAAAACACCTCGCAGTGTTCTTATTGACTACAGAGCAAGCGAAGAAATATTGGATCATTTGAAAAAATTGAATATAGAACCCATAAAAACCATTAAATGCATTGACCTGCAAGAGCCTGTGGACGGTCATCCCGATATGGTAATTCATCCCATAAACTTCGAAACTTTTGTTGCAGCTCCCAATGTTTACGATTATTACATATATGTTTTAGGAAGCTTAGGAATAAAAGTTATTGAAGGTGGAAAAACTCTAAGCAGAAACTATCCTGAGGATATAGCATATAATGTAGCAAGAATAGGGAGATATGCTGTGCATAATACAAAGCATACAGACCAGGTTTTAAAATATTATTTGGAAGAAGCGGGCATCGAATTCATTCATGTAAATCAAGGCTATACAAAGTGCTCAGTTGCCTCTGTCAGCGATAATAAAGCATTGACATCGGACTTCTTGATACATGAAAAGTTAATAGCCTACAATATAGACTGCATGTATATAAATCCGAAGCTTGTATATTTGGAAGGTTATGACAACGGATTTATAGGAGGCTCAATAGGTTTGATTAATGATGAGGTATTTTTGTCAACAGGTAAAATTTTTGATGAAAATATTTCTCTTTCATTAAAAAAATTTATTCAGTCATCAGGATATATTTATGATGAAGCTTCAAACCGGCAAATTACAGACTTAGGGACGCTGATACCGATAATATAACCTCCCTTGACCGAGAGGAGTGACTAAGTGGAGCTTTTATCATTAGAGTTAAGTGAAAATGAAAATCATGAAATATATAATAATATAAGAATAATAACAAATATAGATGAAAGCAATATAAATATAGAATTATCATCTACAGATGAGGGCAATATAAAAATAAGGTATTTTACGGACAATAAAACAAATAAAAGAGAGTATATTGAAAAAATAACAGCAAAAATTACCAAGCTTCTGGTTGAATACACCAAGTTAGTGGGTATAAGCACTCTAAAGGAAAATTATTTTTACTTCGATGAAGAAGAAGTAAGCTCAATAATATCCGATATTAAGGAAGAAATAGACAATGATATTAAAATACACATAATCATTAAAAATAAATTTAAAGAAGTAATAGAAAAATCCAATTCAATCAACTTAAACGGATTTGTAAATTTCAGGCTCAAGTTTCTGAAGCTTTATGCAGCACAGGTAGTTGAAAGGTGTATTGACTCATATTTGATGAAGAAGGAATACATGGATTTTATAAGTATCATAAAATTAATATCAGATTCCGAAGAAAATCAATATGATATTGTTAATGTCATGTTCAATAATAGTAAAATTCAAGTTTACGATAAAAATATGCAGAAGCTTAATTATTTGACAAATGCAGAATTTTCTGCCGAATTGAGCACCGAATCAACATATGACGAAAGCGTAATAAATATTTTATTGAGCGTTTCACCGAAAAAAATAATCCTCCATGATACAAAGATTGATAAGAAAAATAAAGAGGCTTATAATACAGTAGATATAATAAGAAGAATATTTGAAGGCAAAATCGAAACCTGCAGCGGATGTAAATATTGTGAGTTTTTATAAATATTCGGGGACATTTCAACCACTAAATTGAAATGTCCCGTGTTTTTAGTTCGCCATTAATTCAGTCCATCTTTCAGTGTATAGGTCAATAAATTCTTTTGGGTCTCTAAACATTTCCATTTTATCTAAATCAGACTGCGGAATGTTAAAAGCAGGATTGCTCAATAATTCCTCATCCAGTAATTCTATAGCCTCTGTGTGAACTGTGGAGTACCATACTTCATCAATGTTTCTTAATGTTGCTTCTGTGGAACATAAAAAGTTGATAAGTTTTTCAGCTAATTCCTGTTTATCAGTAGTGGAAGGAATAATCATTGCATCAATCCAAATATTGCTTCCTTCCTTTGGTATTACAAAGTCTAAGTCTTCATTTTCAGCCATTGCGGATACTGCTTCACCTGACCAGACAAGAGCCATGTCAGCCTCCTCATTTATCATGATGGCAGGTGAGCCATCTGTTATATAAGCCATCACAAGTGGCCTTTGTTGAATGAGTAATTCTTTTGCTTCATCAAGTTCTTTTTCATCAACTGTGTTTAGAGAATACCCCAACAACTTAAGTGCAGCAGCAAATGAATCTCTCTGTGAATCCATCATTATTATTTTTTGAGCATGAGCTTCATCCCAAAGCATGGCCCAGCTGTCAGATGATGCATCAACGGTATTTTTATTGTACAATATACCTAATGTCCCCCAGAAGTAAGGAACGGAATATTCGTTACTAGGGTCATATATATGGTTTTTAAAATCTTCGCTTATATACTTATAATTGGGAATATTATCGAAATTGAGTTTATTTACCAAGTTTTCATTTATCATTCGTTCAATCATATATTCGCTTGAAATAATCAAATCATATTTTGAAGCTCCGGATTTTACCTTGATATACATTTCTTCCGGAGTTGAATATGTGTCATATTTTATTGTAACATTATTTGCTTTTTCAAATTCTGTCAACAAACTTCTGTCAATGTAAATATCATAGTTTAAAACATTCAATGTTTGTTTTTCTTCAGTGCTGCAGCCTGTTGCAAGAATTAAAACTAAGCTCAAAATAGAAATTATCAAAATCAGTTTTCTTTTCATTTTACACCTCACTTCGATTTGTTTTTTTTGATTTTTCGTGTCCGTTTGTTCTTTTATTTATTAGTATCATTAACAATAACACTACTGTAAGCATTATTGTTGACAAGGCATTGATTGTAGGACGGACACCTCTTCTTGCCATTGAATAAATTACAATTGAAAGGTTGGTTACACCTTCACCCTTGGTAAAATAGCTTATGATGAAATCATCAATAGACAGTGTAAATGCCATTAAAAACCCTGTAATAATCCCGGGTTTAATTTCAGGAAGTATTACTTTTCTTAGAGCATACATGGGGGTCGCCCCTAAATCCATGGCAGCTTCGGTCATGTGCACATCAAGCTGTTTTAGCTTTGGCAGTATTGACAATATTACATAGGGTGTGCTGAACACTATATGAGACAATAACATTGTATTAAATCCAAAATCCATATTAAATGAAATATATAAAATCATTAAAGATATACCCGTTACAATATCAGGATTAACTACAGGAAGATAATTAACATTCAATATTAAGGCTTTTTGTCTGCCTTTTATTGCGTTTATGCCTATTGCTGCTATTGTACCCAAAACCGTTGATACTATTGCAGTAATAATTGCTATCGTTATGGTGTAATAAAAGGCGGAGCGTATATCATGGTCATGAAAAAGCTCAATGTACCATTTCAATGAGAATCCTGTCCAGTTTCCCCTTGATTTTGATTCATTAAAGGAAAATACCGCAAGAACTAAAATTGGAGCATACAGAAATATAAATATTATGCCCATATATATTTTAGACAAATATTTCTTTACCATAATCTTGCTCCTCCTTCCTTATCAATATCAAATTTGTTCATAATTGACATTGATAAAAGTATTATAATCATCATAACCATGGATATGGCAGAGCCGAAATTCCAGTCTCCGTTTAAAATAAACAGCTTCTCAACCAAGTTGCCAATCATCATGCTTTTGTTTCCCCCCAAGAGCTGAGGGATTATAAAGGTGCTTACTGCAGGCATGAAAACCATTATGATGCCGGAAATTACACCGGGCATGCTCAGGGGGAGAATGACCTTAGTAAAAACAGTTTTTTTATCAGCACCCAAATCATCAGCTGCTTCCAAAAGACCCTTATCCATTTTGCTCAGTGCAGTATAAATAGGAAGTATCATAAAGGGAATAAAGTTATAAACCATTCCCATTACGGTAGCACCTCTTGTATAGAGCATATTAAATGTAGGAAGACCTATGAAAGCAAAAAAGTTATTTAGAATACCATTATTTCCAAGTATAGTCATCCAAGCGTAGGTTCGAAGGAGCATATTCATCCACATGGGCAGTATACACAAAAACAACAATGTATTTCTTTTTGACACATGTGTATTTGAAATTATCAATGCCGCAGGATATCCAAGAATTAAACATATTACGGTTGATACAGCCGCTAAGTATATGGAGTCCCACAAAATATTCAGATATATGGGCTGAAAAAACTTTTTATAGTTTTCCAAGGTAAAATGTATTGTTGTGAGCCCGTTTGATTCCTTTGTGGTACTGCTGTACAAGAGCACCAAAAACGCAGGCAAAGCAATAAACAAAAATATCCATACTACATAGGGGTAAGCAAAATATTTTGTTCTGTCTTTCATGGCTAATCCCCCTTTTCCATTATATGAATATCGTCAGGAGTCAAGGTAAGCCCAACGGTTGCCCCTACAGGAGCCATATCGGTTGAATGTACCAAAAACTCAAAGCCCCTTGCATCTATGTCCATTTCATAATGAACCCCCTTAAATATAACCGACTTTACAATTCCTTCTAATTTTCCTTCGCCTGCAGGAGTTAAATCCAAGTCTTCAGGACGAATAACCACATCAACCTCTTCGCCTCTTCCAAAGCCGGCATCAAGACATTCAAATCGCTTGCCTAAAAATTCAACCAAATAGTCATCAATCATAACTCCGCTCAAAATATTACTTTCCCCTATAAAATCAGCAACAAAAGCATTTTCCGGCTCATTGTAAATATCTATGGGACTGCCCATTTGCTGAATAATGCCGTCATTCATAACTACAATGGTGTCCGACATAGTAAGAGCTTCTTCTTGGTCGTGAGTTACATATATAAATGTTATACCAAGCTGCTTTTGCATAGCTTTAAGCTCATGCTGCATTTCTTTTCTTAACTTTAAGTCCAAAGCTCCTAAAGGTTCATCCAGCAAAAGAACCTTAGGTTCATTTACCAGAGCTCTGGCTATGGCAATACGCTGCTGCTGGCCTCCGCTTAACTGGTCAATCCTTCTCTTGCCGTAATTTTTGAGATTAAAAAGCTCTAACATTCTTTCAACCTTGGTAGAAATGTTTTTTTCATCCATTTTCTTTATCCTGAGACCGAATGCTATATTTTCATAAACATTCAAGTGAGGAAACAAAGCATATTTTTGGAACACAGTATTTAGTTGTCTTTTGAAAGGAGGTATATCATTTATCAATTGGCCGTCAAAATAGACCTCGCCTTCATCAGGCCTTTCAAATCCTCCGATTATTCTAAGGGTGGTTGTTTTTCCGCAGCCGCTTGGTCCCAAAAAAGTAACGAATTCATTTTTCTTTACTGATAAAGTTATATCATCAAGAATAATTTCTCCGTCAAATTTTTTGGTTATATTGTTTAATTGTATTATTACATTATCCATTCTTGCCTCCTGACTAAAAATACGGCGGAGTACTTATCCAAAGTACACGTGCTGTGCTTTTTCCCGCATTTTCTATATAATGTGTTTTGTTTGTTTTAATGTAAAAAGACTCACCCTTTTTAACCTTATACACTTGATTCCCATAGTTTAAAAGAATTGCGCCGCTTAAAACATAACCGAACTCTTCACCTTCATGAGGCTCGTCTGCTTTAGTCTTGCTGCCGCTTCCAAGCTCCACTAATATAGGCTCCATTTTATATTTTTGGGCATTGGGAACAATCCAATTAATAATATAATTGTCCTCTGATTCCTTTACAAAAACATCATCTTTTTTAAACACTATTTTACTATCCACTGCTTCATTGAAAAAGCTTCCTAAATCCGTTCCCAGACACTCCAATATATCTGTGAGGGTTGCTATGGAAGGAGAAGTTAAATCTCTCTCAAGCTGTGAAATATATCCCTTTGTCAATTCGCATCTGTCAGCTAATTCCTGCTGAGTGAGAGAATTGGCAACTCTTATTCTTTTTAAATTTTCTCCGATATTCATTTGCACCTCGTATATATTATTAAACTTAAAGTTTAAAATTACTAAACTTTCAAACAGCTTTTATTATACATATCCACACCCCTCCTGTCAACAATAATTTTTACAAAATTATTATTAACAAGGGGACGGGGGTGTTGTCAGAATTCCATTGACATATTAGGGCTTTTTGCGTTATAGTTAGTTGGTAATGAAAGATGAAAGCAGGTGAATCATGGCTAAGGTAAAATCGAAATTTGTCTGCCAGGAATGCGGTTATGAAACCGTCAAATGGCTAGGCAAGTGTCCCTCTTGCCAAGAATGGAATACCTTTGTTGAGGAATTTGAAACCAAAGGAAATGATCCTAAGAACCAAAGAGGAATCAGCAGGGGTGTAATTGAAAAAATAAATGATATTACTTCTACTAAAAAAGAAAGAATTTTAACAGGCAGTATGGAAATGGACAGAGTCTTGGGCGGCGGAATTATAAAAAGCTCACTGATATTAGTTGGAGGAGATCCCGGTATAGGCAAGTCTACACTTTTATTACAGGTTGCTGACCATGCGGCAAAGCAAAAACTAAAGGTCCTCTATGTTTCCGGAGAAGAATCGGGAGAGCAGATAAAAATAAGGGCAGACAGATTGGGAATTGGAGATGGAGAGCTTTATGTTCTTGCTGAAACCAATATAGATATAATAATTGAGTATGTAGAAAAAGAAGAACCTGATTTGCTTGTGCTAGACTCCATTCAAACTATATACTCGCCGGATGTGTCCAGCGCCCCGGGCAGTGTTACCCAAGTAAGAGAAGTGACCTCAATGGTCATGCGCATGACGAAAACAAGAAATATGGCATCCTTTATTGTGGGGCATGTTACAAAGTCCGGTGCTCTTGCAGGTCCAAGAGTGCTTGAGCATATGGTTGATACTGTTTTATACTTTGAAGGAGAGAGGCATTTTTCATACAGAATACTAAGGGCGGTTAAAAACCGCTTCGGCTCTACCAATGAAATAGGTATTTTTGAAATGCGAGACAGAGGACTTGTAGAGGTAGAAAATCCTTCGGAAGTATTTTTGAAAGGAAGGCCTGTCGATGCATACGGAACTGTAGTTACGGCAGCAATGGAGGGAACAAGACCTGTTCTGATAGAAATACAGGCCTTGGTCACATATTCTCCGCTAGGATTTGCCAACAGGGTGACCACAGGTATCGACAAAAACAGAGCATCCATGCTTATAGCAGTATTGGAAAAGAAGGCAGGGCTGTCAATTCAAAGCTCGGATACATTTATTAATGTAACGGGGGGACTGCAAATCAAAGAGCCTGCATGTGATTTGGCAATACTATGCGCTTTGGCATCAAGCTTTAAAGAAATTCCCGTTGACTTTAAAACCGTGTTAATAGGCGAGGTAGGGCTTACGGGAGAAATTAGAGGAGTTAATTCAATTGAAAAAAGACTTTTGGAAGCAAAAAAAATGGGATTTGAAAGGGCGGTCATAGCTGAAGCAAATTTTCATGTTTCTAAAGAAGTTAAAGATATGGAAATAATACTGGTAAATAATATAAGACAAGTAATGGACATTTTGTTCTGAAATAATGGAGGAAAAATGCTAGAATTTTTAAGAAAAGAAGGAATAAGCGAAAACCTTATAAATGACATTGAGAAGTTCAGGAAGTTTTACAAAGTAGAATCAAAGATAGAATACAGAATTCCTAGCCCAAAATACAATTATTACGGCAACGATGTTTGGGAAGAAGCGATTACTGCACTTATTTGCGGAGAGAACCTGCTTTTGGTGGGTTCCAAAGCTACAGGCAAAAATGTGCTGGCAGAAAATTTATCTGCAGCATTCGGCAGACCAAAATGGGATATTTCATTCCATGTAAATACCGATTCCACATCCCTGATTGGAACGGACACATTTGAAAACGGCCAGGTTGTATTCAGAAACGGCCCCATCTACGAATGTGCAAAATGGGGCGGCTTTGGAGTATTGGACGAAATCAATATGGCAAAGAATGATTCTGTGGCAGTACTTCATGCAACCTTAGACTACCGAAGAATTATAGACGTGCCCGGTTATGATAAAATTACAATAGATGATGCAAGCCGTTTTATTGCAACCATGAATTACGGTTATGCAGGTACAAGAGAGTTAAATGAAGCATTGACATCCCGTTTCATGGTAATAAACATGCCTAACATTTCATCAAAAAATTTAAAAAAATTATTGCAAAGAGAATACCCGCAGTTAAGAGATGAATATGTTGAACAGTTTGCCGGGCTTTTCAAGGATTTGCAGCTAAAGAGCGAAAATTCGGAAATTTCAACTAAATCAGTTGACCTAAGAGGTCTCTTAGCTTCGATTAATTTAATGGATAAAGGATTGTCTCCTGTTAAAGCACTGCAGATGGGAATTGCAAATAAATCGTTCGATGATTTTGAGCGCACACTTGTTGAGGATGTTATACGTCTTCGAATAGCTGATAACTTAGGAAGGAATGAAATTTTCAGGTGAGCATGAACAAGATAGCACAAGACCATAAAAGGGCGCTCAATATTATATGGAATGCATCTGATGACTATTCCATTGAGCCTCAATTCAAGGCCTATGATATAAACGGAGAAGCAGATATCTATTGGAATTATATAATAGGTGCTGTTCACAAATACTATGACTATACTCTGCTGAGGGCTTTCTTTAATTATCTTAAAACAGACAGAGAGCACGAGTTTTATGAAAAACTTTTCTGGATAGGCTTGGAAAAATGCGCATTTGATAAAGGAAAAAATGAAAGACCGGTTTTACTCAGCCTAAGAAAAAGTTACGCACAAAAAGTATTAGCAGGGGAAACTGAAGTTTTTGATGATAACTTATTAAATGTACTGATAAAAGCTCATTTCAAAAGAGCATTGGGAAGGTCTCCAGAAATAAGCAGAAATGCTCTTAATATTTTAAACGACCTTGAATTTGGTGATGGTTCAACAGAAGAAATAATTTCAAAAATGAACCGGATAATCAAGAAATATTTCAGGTTCAATTACGGCCAATATGAAGTAAATGCTGAAAAAAATAATAAAAGAGTACAAAAACAATTCCAACATAGCGATGAAGAAAAACTGAGCGATTCCGATATGGAAACAATGAAAGACCTGTATTTGGATTCAGCTGAAACATCAAGGGAAGTTTATTATGAAGAACTAAAACAAAAAATCAAAAAGCCTGTTAAGAAGATTAAAATAGAAAAGAAAGACGATTCAGAAAGACTTTATATTCGTAAATATTTTGGCGCTTCGATTATTTCCGAGCAAAAGACCTATTTAATCGAGAGAAGCCTTTGCATTGGAAACCACAAAAATACTCATCTTCATTTCACTAAAGGAGAATTCGACGAAGAATTTATTAATGACTCCAATGCATTATACTACAATAAGGCACTTAAGGAGCAAAGGGAAATTAATTTAGAGCATTTCAATGCAAATTATATTAAATACAAAAACAGTATTTTAAAGCTTACAAATAAAATCAGGAATACAATGCTTGCTTATTTTGAGTCCTATACCGGGAAATCTGAAGCAGGCAGACTTAATGTGCGAAAAATCTGGAGAAACATTTATTTAAATGATAATAGAGTTTTCACGAAGGTATACAACAATGATATTGGAAATATTTCCGTGGATATTTTGCTTGATGGCTCCGCATCTCAGCATGAAAGACAAGAAACTATTGCAGCGGAAGCATATATTATAGCTGAAAGCTTCACCCAATGTCAAATTCCGGTCAAGGTTTACTCATTCTCAAGCTTAAGAAATTACACCGTTATAAACCTTTATCGTGATTATGATGAAAGAGAAAAAAATAATGAAATATTTAATTATAAAACAACAGGCTGCAATCGAGACGGATTAGCAATTCGAACGGCCTTGTACATGATGGAAAAGAGCAGCTATTTCAATAAAATTCTCATAGTTCTTTCCGACTGCAAGCCAAATGATACTCAGTGTATTCCTGACACGGGAATAAAGCAGGAGCAGACTAAGTATGCAGGAGCAAGCGGTATTATAGATACAGCTTTTGAAGTAAAAAAAGGCATAAATAACGGTAACTCAATACTCTGCGTCTTTACCGGCGAAGATGAGGACATACCGACAGCAAAAAAAATATACGGACATAATTTTGCCCGCATATATTATCCTGAAAGATTTGCAGAAATTGTTGGTGTCCTAATGCAAAACCAACTTAAAAACCTTTAGTGAGACTCTATACTTATGTTTTGTGTTCTTCTTTCGAAGAAACTTTTTGCAACCTGTGGGAAAAGTGCATAAGATAAAAGGTCTTGCTCGGACTGAGCAAGGTATCCTATTTCTTCCTTAAGACGCTCATAGCTGTCCTTTAGCAGGTCTGCAGGTCGCACATTTATAACTTCTTCATCTCCGATAATAAGCTTTTTTATTTCATCAGATATAGGGGCAGCCGGTCTTCCGTACATGCCTCTTACATAATTCCTTATTTCGGTAGGTATTATATTGTATCTTCCGCCTGAAATTACATTGAAGACAGCTTGAGCTCCTACCATTTGGCTCAAGGGAGTAACTAAAGGAGGATATCCCAAGTCTTTTCTTACCTTTGGCACTTCGTCCAACACTTCTTGAAATTTGTCAACTGCATTAAGGGATTTCATTTGTACAAGCAGGTTTGAAAGCATACCGCCGGGTATTTGATATATAAGAGCTTTCGGCTCTGTCATAAGCACCTTAATATTTAATGTACCGTCTTCTTGGTATTTCTTCATAACATCTTTAAAATACTCTGCAATATTGTTTAACCTGTTCAAATTTAACTTAGGATCTCTTTCTGTATCCTTTAGTG
>JAAYPY010000201.1 GCA_012519555.1 Tissierellia bacterium
AAATGTTGAAGTTAAAATAGACGGGAATAATTATGCCATTGTTAAGGGTCCAAAAGGTCAGCTTGAACAACAGCTGCCAAAGATCATCAACATAGAAGTTAAAGAGACTGAAATAAATGTTTCAAGAGAATCTGAAGAAAAAGAATACAGATCACTTCACGGACTTACAAGAACTCTAATTAACAACATGGTAACAGGTGTTACAGAAGGATATCAAAAAACTCTTGAAATTGTTGGTGTTGGATATAGAGCACAAAAACAAGGGAAAAAGCTGATTTTAAACTTAGGTCTCTCCCACCCTGTTGAAATGGAAGACCCTAAGGGAATTGAAACAGAAGTTGAGGGTACAAACAAGATTATTGTTAAAGGTATAGATAAACAGCAGGTTGGAAATTATGCAGCCATTATCAGGGACTGGAGAAGACCTGAACCTTACAAGGGCAAAGGAATTAAGTACTCTGACGAGGTTGTGAGACGTAAAGCCGGAAAGACCGGTAAATAGTAAAGAAAGGAGTGAGTGTATTGCTTAAAAAAGTTGATAAGAATCAAAAAAGAATTGAAAGACACTATAGAATAAGAAATAAAATCACAGGTACTCCTGAAAGACCAAGATTGAATATATTTAAAAGCTCTAAGCACATATACGCTCAAGTAATTGATGATGCTACCGGAACAACATTAGTTAGTGCTTCAACTCAAGATAAAGAGTTAAGAGAGAAGGTAGCTGAGCTGACTAAAGAAGAAGCAGCAAGGTTAGTCGGTAAAACTCTAGGAGAAAGAGCGAAAGAAAAAGATATAAATACAGTAGTTTTTGACAGAGGCGGTTATTTATATCATGGAAGAGTAAAGTTTCTTGCTGAAGGAGCGAGAGAAAGCGGACTTGAATTTTAAATAAGGAGGTTAGTCATGGAGCAACGTGGACGTATAGATGCAAGCCAATTGGATGTGAAAGAAAAAGTTATCAGCATCAACCGTGTTACTAAGGTTGTAAAGGGTGGTAGAAACTTCCGTTTCAGCGTACTGGTTGTTGTTGGTGATGAAAATGGTCATGTTGGAATCGGAATGGCAAAAGCTGTTGAAATTCCTGATGCTATCAGAAAAGCAATCCAAGATGCTAAAAAGAATATGATTAAAGTGCCACTGAGAGAAACAACAGTGCCGCATGAGATAATCGGCAGATATGGTGCAGGCAGAGTTCTTATTAAACCGGCCAAAGAAGGTACCGGAATAATCGCAGGCGGACCGGTTCGTGCTGTGATGGAACTTGCGGGCATTAGAGATATCAGAACTAAATCATTGGGGTCAAATAATCCCAGAAATGTTGTTAATGCAACGATGGAAGCCTTAAAATCCCTTAAGAACCCTGAAGAAGTAGCAAAAATCAGAGGGAAAGCAGTGGAAGAAATTTTAGGTTAAGAGGTGAGAATAATGGCAACGATTAAAATAAAACAAATCAAAAGCTTAATCGGAAGAACACCAAATCAGATAAAAAACATGAAAGCTTTAGGTTTGAAAAAGATAGGCCATGTAGTTGAAAAAGAAGATACTCCTCAAATAAGAGGAATGATCAAAAAGGTTGACTTTATGGTAGAGGTTATTGAATAACTACAAGGAGGTGTTAAAGATGAAACTTCATGAGTTAAAACCTAATCCCGGCAGTGTGAGAAAGAAAAAAAGATTAGGAAGAGGTACAGCTTCAGGACAAGGAAAGACTGCAGGCAGAGGAATGAACGGTCAAGGTTCTCGTTCGGGCGGAGGTACCAGACCCGGATTCGAAGGCGGAAACATGCCTCTTTACAGGAGACTTCCAAAGAGAGGATTTACAAATATTTTCGCAACTCAGTATGCTGAGTTGAATGTCGAAGTTTTGAATCAATTTGAAGATGGAGCAGAAATTACTCCTGAACTTCTTAAATCAGAGGGAATACTAAAAAAACAACTGGACGGAGTTAAAATACTTGGAAACGGTGAACTTGAAAAGAAGCTTACAGTTAAGGCTCA
>JAAYPY010000039.1 GCA_012519555.1 Tissierellia bacterium
ACACCATTTATTATGTACATTAACTTCTTTAACCCCATAGTATTCCTCCATAAATATTTATATATTAATAACATGCAAGTATTATGCCATTTGGAATTTCATTGATATGCTCAGCAAATAAAAAAAAATATTATATTTTTTGCTGCTAATTGTTTTCAATATGAAACAAATGTAAATTTCAAAGTGAAAAAAGAAATGATATTATTGAATAATGACCACTTTTTTTCAATTTTCATTGACATATCAGACTTCTTTAAAATAATTTGCTAATTATTTTTCTTCTAAACTTGTTTCGAGCATTGTTATTCTATCTTCCACCAAATCTTCAGATATGAATATCTGTCCGCACCTTGGACAGCGGGGCAGCTTTTGAACATAATGTCTGTTCTATCCGTTATTATATGATTTCAATCTCATCTCCCGGTTTTATCCAGCCGGGTTTTAAAACCTTGGTAAATATTCCTTCTCTCGGCATTACACAGTCTCCAACCAAGTGTCTTATGGCACATCCCGTATGGCACTCTTTTCCTATTTGGGTAACCTCCATCTCTGTTTCACCGATTCTCAGCCTTGTTCCAAGAGGAAGCTCATATAAGATAATTCCTTCAGTTGTAAGGTTTTCAGCAAAAGCACCTAGGCACAGCTCTTCCTTTAATTTGCTCTTATCTATTTTATCAATGCTTTCCTGTCCCAAGAGGCTTACCTGCCTGTGCCAATTACCTGCATGAGCATCCCCTACTAAGCCCTTGTCAACCTCAAAGTATCCCTTTTCAATTGGTTTTTTTACAACTCCCTTTGTTTCGCTTATATTTACAGATAATACTCTCGCCATCTTCTCCTCCCGATTATTATTCTCTTTCAAATATTCCTGACTTGCCCCCTGTTTTTTTCATTAACATAATATCCGAAACAATCATTTCTCTGTCAATTGCCTTGCACATATCATATATTGTAAGTCCTGCAAGAGCTACTGCCGTCAGGGCTTCCATTTCAACACCTGTTTGGCCTGTGTTTTTAACTGTCGCAATAATTTCAATTCTGTTTTTTTCACAATCTATATTAAAATTTATGTCACATCCGGAAATCATTATAGGATGGCACATAGGAATAATATCAGAAGTTTTCTTCGAGCCCATAATTCCTGCCACCTGTGCCACAGAAAGAACGTCACCCTTCTTGATATCTCCTTCTTTTATTCTTTGAAGAGTTTCCTTTTTCATATAAACGCAGCCATATGCCACAGCTTCCCTTAATGTTTCCTTTTTTTCGCTAACATCAACCATTTTGGTTCTGCCCTGCTCATTAATGTGAGTTAATTCCATTTTACCCTCCTATTTGAAACATCATCCTTGCCGTATCGCTTTTCCCGTCCCTTTCTAAATGATGTTCCTCAGGTTTATTATAAACAGTATCCTCAATAACTTCAATCAGCTTTTTTTCATCATTTAAATATGGCTTTAAGTTAATTTCTTCAGCTGAATGCAGACACGGTTTAATGGTTCCTGTTGCTGTAAGTCTTATTCTGTTGCATTCACCGCAGAACTTGCAGCTTACGGGACTTATGAGCCCGATAGAGCCTTTTGCACCCGGCAATTTGTAAACAGAAGCAACCTTGCTGTCATCCTTAACAGGAATGAGTTCAGGGTGTCTTTCCAAAATTTCTTCAACCTTCATGCTGCATCTGTCAAAATATTTAGCTCCTTCGCCGATGGGCATAAGCTCGATAAACCTTACCTGTATGGGATTGTCCATTGTCAGCTTAAAGAAATCCTCAATTTCATCATCGTTAATCCCCCGCATCAGCACAGTATTTAATTTAACCGGCTCCATATTAAGACTCAAACATTTTTCTATTGCCTTAAGAACCTTATTAATATCTCCGACACGTGTTATTTTAAGAAACTTTTCTGCATTCAATGTATCAATACTTATGTTTACTCTTTTTAAACCTGCACTTTTTAGTTCCTCTGCCATATCAGCAAGCAGCATTCCGTTTGTAG
>JAAYPY010000202.1 GCA_012519555.1 Tissierellia bacterium
CGGGTTAAGAGAAGTTGTAAAAGGCGCGGGAATCCTGTTTAATACCGAAGAAGAGCTAAAAAATGCCATAATATCCTTGCTGAATAACAATGCTTTATATGAAGAAATCTCTCAAAAGTGCCGTGACAGAGCCGAAAGATACGACATAAAAAGAATGGCTGAAGATTTAATTAAATTGTATTCCGGAGGTAGCAACTCTTGAAAAAGGCATATGAATTATTAGCTCGCATTTATTGGAAAATCAACAGAATAAAACTAAGAGTTATGATTGATAGAGAGCTTGAATTTTGGAGCAGTAAGAAAAATGAGATAATAGACAATTGCAAAAGCTCTTACTCAACAGATATAGAGTCATTAGGCATTGAATTACCGGAAAATGAAAAACAATTCAAAGTCCTTGGAGAAATAGACGAATATGGAAGGCTGTTATCACAATACAAAATTACCGGCAGACCTGAAGTTTCCAAACACGGCTTTGTAAACAAGGAAAGGAATGACGTATACTTGGTTTCTGCAGGCGGAAAAGCAGCAATTAAAAAAATATACAGAAAAAACAAAGTAGGGTTTATAAAGGAGTTAAAGGGACTTTACTTGGCTAATTTAGGCGGATGCAACGTACCTGGAATCATAGATATAGATTTTAATGAGTTATATATTATTTTCTCATATATTGATGGAATTGTATTGCAGGATGTAAATAAGCTAAAAGATAAAAACACCATGTATGAGATGACATTAAACCAAATAAATAAGGTCCATGAACAAGGAATCTTTTTTAACGACCTTACTTCCAAAAACATAGTCATAAACCCAAAAAGAGGACCCTTCATCATTGATTTTGAGTATAGTGCCCATAAATCGGAGTTAGGAATATTTTTTGACTATTTTACCAAACTTGAGAAAGAAAGAACGATACTATTGTACCAAAACTTATAGTAGAGGATGAGGCGTAGCCGTCATTCTGAACCCATGTGAAGAATCTCATATGACAAACAATGTATGGAGAATATGTACATGATTGAAGAAATAAATGATAATAATAACCCAAAGGTATCAGTAATCATACCGGTATATAACGGCGAAGCTTGCATATCTATTCCTCTGAATTCACTATTGAAACAGACTTATCCTGACTTTGAGGTCGTGATAATTGATGATGGCAGCACGGATTCCACCAAGGATGTTGTTGAAAAATACACATCCATGGATAACAGATTCAAATATTACTACCAAACCAATCAAGGAGTGTCTGCTGCCAGAAACAAAGGAATGGAATTATCAAGAGGAGAATTCATAACATTCTTGGATTCCGATGATTTTCATGAAGAAACCTTTCTTGATAAAATGGTTGATAAAATACAAAGGGAATCAGCAGATGTGTGTTATTGCGGACATAATATAGTAACACCCGATAAATCAAAAAAGAGAATCAACAAATTTAAATCAAAACATGTACTGATAGATTATATTTTAGACAAGGTACCCGTTAATACCGGCGGGTGGATGATAAGGAAAAAACTGATTGAAGAATTTGATATAAAGTTCCCCATAGGAGTTTCATGGGGAGAGGATGTTGAGTTTTTTTGCGAAGTTTTGTCAAGAACTGATAAAATAACTTATGTGAATGAATATCTAGCCAATTACAGGGTAGGCTTTGAAAAAAACCGCCTTTCGGCACTCAGACCGGATAAGCTTGATAAGGATTATGAGTCAATCCAACGAATGCTTAACAATAAATGCATAAACAAAGATGCTTATATTGAGAAGGCACTGATTGACTACAGACTCTCCGCCCTTTTGACATACAGATTGGTTACGGCAATTCAAGAGGGTCTGGACCATAATGAAATTATAGCTTATTACAAAAAATATGAACCTTACATCAATAAAATATCATGGAATAACGGACTCAGGAGTATAAAACTATATATAAACAAAAGAAGGCTATGGAATGAAATCAGAAGGAAGAGACATGTCTAAATCAACAAAAGCAGCCAAATCCGCAGTTTTTATAATTATATTTTCGGCTTTAAGCAAACCCTTGGGCTTTGTAAGAGAAATGCTAATCGGGGCAAAATTTGGCTCAGGGTCGGAAACTGATACCTTTTTTATTGCTTTGTCTGCCATATCCTTGTTTATTACTATCATAACCAAATCAATAAATACTACTATGATACCGGTACTATCCGAAGTGGAGACAGCCGAAGGAAAGACAGGGAAAACATCCCATACAAACAATTTGTTTAACATAGTATCCTTAATTTCTATATTAATAATATCCCTGGCATGGGTATCAGCACCGATTATTATAAGAATAATAGCACCGGGATTTGGGGGAGAACAATTTGAATTAGGAGTTTTATTGATGAGAATCGGGCTTCCTACTGTTTTCCTGGCCGG
This sequence comes from Tissierellia bacterium, assembly GCA_012519555.1. Taxonomy (GTDB): domain Bacteria; phylum Bacillota; class Clostridia; order Tissierellales; family Sedimentibacteraceae; genus Sedimentibacter. The sequence continues at coordinate 2,401 of JAAYPY010000202.1, forward strand.
GGCACAAGGAGTTTTCAGAGGGTACCTTCAATCCGAGCTTATGTTTTCAGAATCTGCATTAGCCGGGCTTCCATTTAATTTTACCTATATTTTCTTTCTGGTCTTCCTGTCAGGATTTTTTGGCATTAAAGGTTTGATGGTTACTGCCGTATTGGCGTTGCTGTCACAAGTCCTCCTTCAAATAATTGACATGAGAAAAACTCCCTTCAGATATAAGTTTATAGTTAACTTTAAGGATAAACATGTAAAAAAAATACTATACCTCATTTTTCCTATTATTTTCAGCGTAGGTATAGATGATTTAAATAAAATAATAGACAAAGCTTTGGCTTCCACATTAATAGCAGGCAGTATTTCAGCTTTAAACTACGCAAACCGATTGATCAGTCTTGTAAGGGATTTGTTTATTTTGACCATTGCCACAGTTATGTATCCTTTGCTTTCCAATGAAGCAAACAAGGATACCTATGACGGATTAAAGAGAGTCACAATAAACGGGATTAACATTATTTTACTCATAACCATACCGGCTACAACAGGAATGATTATTCTGGCAAACCCAATTGTCAGATTGGTATTTGAAAGAGGCAAGTTTGATGCTGCTGCCACCTATATGACGGCAGGGGCTTTTGTATTTTCGGCTATAGGTTTGGTAGGGACTTCCCTTAGAATGCAATTAGACAATATTTATTATTCTCTCCAGGATACCAGGACCCCGGTTATAAATGGATTTATTTCGGTAGTTATAAACGTTGTATTAAATTTAATATTAATCAAGCCTATGGCACACAGGGGATTAGCCTTAGCTACTTCAATATCGGCAACCGTATCATCAATGCTGTTGATTTATGGATTAAGGAAGAAAATAGGACCTTTCGGATTTATGAATTCGGTAAAATGCGGGTTAAAATCCTTAACAGCATCCATGGTTATGGGCATAGTCGTATATTTCTTGAATATAACACTATCTCAAAAATTAGGAAGCGGAACCTTGCCGCAGCTTTTTAGCTTGTTAATCACAGCCGGTATTGGGGCTTTGATATATTCAGTATTAATCTACTTATTTAAAATAGAAGAAGTGGATTGGGTTATAAAAATTATTAATGATAAGTTGGTTAAGAATAAGAAAAACAAAAAATAGATGAGGTGAATTAAATGAACATCTTAGTAACCGGAGGGGCAGGTTATATAGGGTCCCACACCTGCGTGGAATTATTGAATAATAACCATTCCGTCATAATAGCAGATAATCTTTCCAACAGCAAAATTGAAACCATAGATAAAATAAAGCAAATAACCGATAAGGACATTTTATTCTATAAAGTTGACGTAATTGATGAACAAGCAGCCGAGTCCATATTTTCTTCTCATCAAATTGACGGTGTGATTCATTTTGCAGGTTTTAAAGCGGTAGGAGAATCTGTAGAAAAACCTCTAAAATATTACTATAACAACATTGTTAGTACAATTATCTTGTCCAGGCTTTGTATCAAATACAATGTAAATAAATTTGTATTCAGCTCTTCAGCCACCGTATACGGGGAAAACAAAGTTCCTTTTGTTGAAACCATGGACTTATTACCAACTACCAATCCTTATGGGGAAACAAAGGCAATCAGTGAGAGAATATTAACGGATGTAGCAAAAGCCAATCATAGTTTTTCAGTCTCATTACTCCGTTATTTTAATCCTGTAGGTGCCCATGAAAGCGGATTAATCGGCGAATCCCCCAATGGAATACCAAATAACTTGATGCCTTACATAACTCAGGTAGCAAAAGGGAAACTTCAAAAATTAAGGGTATTTGGAAATGATTATGATACCGTGGACGGTACAGGAGTAAGAGACTATATTCATGTGGTGGACCTTGCAGAAGGCCATGTTGCATCTGTTGAAAGGTTACAAGAAGGAGTGCATGTTTACAATTTAGGAACAGGTCAAGGAACATCGGTCCTTCAACTGATATATGCCTTTGAAAAAGTAAACAATATAAAAATACCCTATGAAATTGTCGGACGCAGACCCGGCGACATAGCTGTTTCTTATGCCTGTGTTAGCAAGGCGGAGCAGGAATTAGGCTGGAAGGCAAAGCGTGGTATTAAGGAAATGTGCAGGGACGCCTGGAAGTTTGAGGAAAACCTTTGACCACTTTCGTTTATTCTTGACATTTTTAGACACGAATGTTAGTATATTAATATAAACTGATATTAAACAACAAGGGAAGTTAATTAAATAGTTTATATAATTTCAAACCCTCTATTGAATAAAATGTATGAGGGTTATTTAACTCAAAGGAGGAATGTATTGGTGTATTTATTGCCAAATACATCATGTAAGTAAAATGTACGAAGAACAATTTGATGAAATTGACCTAAGAGAAATATTTCAGATAATCAGAAAATACCATATTATGATAATACTCATTCCCTTATTATTTGCCCTGATTGGAGCCTTAGTGAGTATTTATTTAATTGATCCGGTTTATGAGGCTTCAACAACCCTCATAATACTCCAGGACAAAGAAGCTAAGGAACAAATAAGCAAAACTGACGTTGACTTAAGCAAAAGCCTTATTTATACATATGCGGAAATGGCCAAATCAAACACGGTGATAGAAAACACGGCAAA
>JAAYPY010000040.1 GCA_012519555.1 Tissierellia bacterium
AGCAGAAGCGCAATTCCGCCTTTTATATTCTTCTCTTTAATTGTCCATATCCCATAACTTATCGTATATATTGCATTCCAGCCTAAAAGCGCAATAACCAGAATAATTACTACTGTATTCATTTATCTTTTCCTTTCAGATGCGATAACGGAACATGTTTTGCCACTATTCCGGTACGCCGGATCGCAACCTTTACCGCAACATTAAATTCCGCATGTTCATATTTATCCATCCATTTGAACGCCATCCAATCATCCCAAAAAATGAAAGTTCTTTTTAAGTTTTTTCCGGTACCGCATATATCGCTTTTAAACTCGTCACGTGTTTTTACTAAAAAGTCGGCAATACTTCTTTTTATATAATCAGATGTAAACTGCTCAAGTTTATTCAAATCTTTCCCTGCCGAATAATCCTGATCACCTTCAATCGAAAGAATATCACCTTCAAGAAACACACTAACGTCAATAATTGGCTTATCGCCGCTCATACTTACTTTTACTTTAGGTTTTCTTGCCATAGCAAGACGCATTGTAACATATTTCTTTTCTTTTTCTGTCCCGGGAAACTCTCCCGGTATATAGGTTCTATTCTCCACCGGATCGGGAATCGAATAATAAACATGTCCAAGTTCTCCTGTGACAATTAGAAAGTTAAGAGCTTCCCTGCCGTCCATTTCGCCTACCATTTTATCTCCCCTGAATACGGCAAGACCCATGCTCGACGACTTGGTATCGGATATAATTGGAATTTCCCCGGCTTTATAATTGCCTTCCATGATATTACTGCCATCCTTTTTTGCCCCTGACAAAACTGTATTGAATTCGGAACTGTCCTTCAGTTCATTAATATCCAATAAAGCAGCTACAGGCTGGTTGCATGTACATTCCATCTTCAAGTAAAAACTCTCCAGCTCGCTTTTTGAATTATATCCCGTATATTTGTACGACACCATGAATAATTCGAAAAATTTCGCCGGATTTATTTCAAGGACCGGTTTAACGGCTTTAAGAAATTCTTCGGCTTTGCCTCTTGATATGCCCACAAATATATTTGGTCTGAACTCCCTAAAGCGGACAAATGTATTAATGTGTTTTTCCACACCTTCCTGCGCAAGCTCTTTTGATAATAAAATAAGCTTTGTATGAGAAAAGTTGATCCGTTTGCTGATAAGTGTATTAACTACACTCACTCCACCAAAAATTGTAGGTGCCTCTACTGTTATTAATGTTGTGGATTTTTCAACATCTCCAACCTCCCCTCCTACTCCTACTGAAATCGGAACAGCGATTAAAAACGACAGTATCAGATTGCCTCCTGAACCTTTGTCAATTCCAAGCGATACAACATATGCCATTTCATCAACCTCAATACTGTCGTAACATCCGGCCATGGTGGATAACATCAATAATAGCGCAATAAAGATTATTGATTTATTCATTACCCGCTTCATTTGATTTGTTTCTCCTTTCGGATTTTGTTCGGACAGAAGCAATGATAAGCAAAAACAATGGAATAATAATCATTATGATCCAGGCATAATTGCGGTACAAGCTCATTTCGAGGCGGAGAGCCGAATAAAGGTTTTCAGGAATCATAGCTATGCTAAAAATCAGAATTGTAAATGGAATTAGCAGTGGTTTTTCTGTTTTTAAACCAAATGATTTTTTAAACAGGTAAGTTACAAAATACAGGCCGGAGCTTAAGTATAAAAATGCGCTTGATGCCCATAC
>JAAYPY010000203.1 GCA_012519555.1 Tissierellia bacterium
GATGCTTCTTTTTAACATATAAAACCTCCTGTTCTGTTAAGGGTTTCAGGGATTATCCCTGACAAGCGAATAATGCCAGCATTATTCAGTGCTTGCTACAACATAAGACACCTGTCTTATGTTGAAACACTTACGGTAGGTATTAGATTACCTGTCGAAAAACAAGTGCCATCATCGCTCATATTCACAACGTTTTTGCCTTCTGTGCAGTACTTCCATCTCTTTTTCTTTAGCGGTAAATTCCACGCCGGCAAAGTGTTCTGAATCAAGGATGTATTCTTCATTTCTGTATGCCTGCCGAACCTTTTCTTCGGCCTGTTGCTCATTCTCCGCCTCGATTTCGACTGTCATGCAAAGGGTTTCCTTGATTTCCACTTGATATGTCTTCATCATAAAACGAAGCCTCCTTTCTTGATTTTTTATTATAAAATACTGGTATTTTTTCATCTTTACAGCGAGTAATAAAAAGTGTAAATTAATAATTGGAACCAAGGATATGTATCATATTAAATTGCATATACTATAATAGGATATTGTCTTCTCATCTTTTAAAACGCAGAGCCTATATTGACAAAATGGCCTATGCGTTCTATAATTAGATTGAAAGACGATATGCCAGTTTGTCCTCCGGTGTCCCTCGGGCCCGGGGGCTTTTAATTTATTGGGGGGATACAATGTCGAAAAAAGTATTTAAAACATATCGGCAACTTCTTACAATACTTAGAGGTCGTGGCGTTAGAATCAAAAAGGGATCTGCCGGAAGCCGTGCTATCCGTATTTTAGAGAAAGAGAATTACTACAATGTCATAAATGGATATAAAGAGCTATTTATTGATAAAACAGCTACAACAGCCACAAAAGAAGTATATAAAGCAGGTACTGATTTTGATGAGATCTATGCTCTGTACACTTTTGATCGCGAAATCCGTATTATTTACCTAAAATATCTATTATTAATTGAAAATCACTTTAAATCAGTATTATCCCATATTTTTTCAGAAAAATATGGGCATGATAATTATCTTAAGCTTGATAATTTCCATTGCACTGCTTCAACCGATCCAGGTACACAAAAACGAATAGCAAAGGCCCATCATTTGGATATCACTCGTGATTTAGCACAAATCAATAGAATAAGCGCTGAAGAAAATGTTTCAAACGTAACACATCTTATTGGTGATATTCAAATGGAGATTGCAAGGCAGCTGTCAAAACACCACCCAATGGTAACCCATTATATGACAACGCACGGTTATATTCCTTTATGGGTTCTTGTAAACGTTTTAACTTTCGGTAAGGTTACAACTTTTTATTTAAATATGAAAGAGCCTGATAAAATTCAAATAGCTAAGTCCTTCAATATACATTATAAAGAACTCCATAAATACATGAGTATGCTGGGTTTTGCAAGAAATAAATGTGCACATGACGAACGATTTTATGATATTCGTTTTGTTCAATTGCTTCATACTAAGAGTATTCCTTACTTTTCCCGAATTGGATTACCTCGTAACACCAGCGGCTCATATGACATGGGATTGAATGATGCATTTGCTGTTGCTATTATCTTTAAGCAAATGCTCAGCAAAAGTAATTTCAAAGAATTTGCTTCAGCAATGGATGTAGCTTTCAAAAAACTGGATAAGCAATTACATACCATTACTATTGATGATGTAAAAGGTAAAATGGGGTATCCTAAATCCTGGAAAAACATAGTTAGTCTTTAATTCTATTTCATATACGTTCACATTTTTTTCCGTATAGCTGTCTGCCTAATATTAATTCTAGGTAGTTATTCATATCCTTTCCGCGCTTTGGTGGCTCATCAGAAACAATATAGGCAGACGATAAAATGGTTTGAATCGTTTTTGCTGCCAGTCTTCAGGCTGTATCATTATCCAAATGTAGGGCTATCTCATCGATTTTTGGAGAGCCCTTTAAGTATTGCGTGAGTGCAGCAGGTAGTGTGCTTTCTTCAATAATTTTCTTCGGCATATAAATTCCTGCAAGAGATAGGTAATTATCCTGCCGCCAGTCCCTACCGGAGAGTAATTTCAAAGTACAATATGATAATAAATCAATAGCGCTTTCAAACAGGTGCAGTTTGCTACATTCATTCCTGGCCGGGATAGAAAAGGAGAAGTGCTTATCGCTTCCATTCACTTCTCCCATAAACCTTCTTCCTGATGTCCCTCTAATTGTGGCATAACGGGGAACACCGTGCCGGTCAAAGCCAATAAATACTGCATTGTGATAATCACGGCTCTCATATAGCCGGTTGGTCTGGATGCAGTAATCAATTATTTCTCTGCGAATACCACGTCCCCTGAGATAAGCAATTACACGGTCGTTGTTTTCATTTTTCTCCGGCAAAAGCAGTTTTTTATGCTCAACGGTTTTCTGTGGTATTGGTAAAACAGGCGGTATGACAGCTGCCTGTCCGTCTATCTGAATCACAGCTTCAGGAAATGACATACCCCTAACCTTTATTAAGTAGTCCAGTGCAGAGCGCCCGCCAATATTGCGCGACCACCAGTACCATTTTCCATTGCTGATTTTTAGACTATCATGGGTGCGGGTGGTATAAACTTTACCTGAGAAACGCACCAACTCATGGGGCTCGTAATGCTGCAGATAAGTCAGCA
>JAAYPY010000204.1 GCA_012519555.1 Tissierellia bacterium
CTTGCGTCAATACATAATTTATTTTTCTTGATTAATTTAATGAAAGGTATTAGAATAAGTATAATGGAAGATAATTTCATGAAATTCAAAAGTGAATTTTATGAGAATTATGGATATTAAAAATACATAGGAGGAATCATGCCACAGGAATATAGCGGTATTATAATGTTGGTCGTTTTCTTTGCGATAATGTATTTCACAATGATAAGACCACAGAAAAAGAAAGACAAAGAAATTAGAGCTATGAGAGATAGCTTGTCAACAGGAGATGAAGTAATAACCATAGGTGGAATTCACGGAAAGGTTGTTAAAGTAAATGATGAACTTGTTACTTTAGAAATGCCATTTGGCAAACAAAGAATCGAGTTTTCCAAATGGGCAATAGGAAGTGTTACCAAAAAGGGTAAGGAAAAAGCTGCTAAGGAAGAAATCGAAGAAACTGTTGATGATAAAGAAGAGGACAAATAAAAAAGAGCTGATGCTCTTTTTTATTTCTTAAATATTTTCTTCCCTGCTACTATTATTTCATGCGATAATAAAGGAACCATTGACAATAATATCAGATTTGCCCATTCTTTCAATGAAAGCTGACTTGTTTCAAACATTTCCGTAAGGAAAGGAACTTCCGTTACAAGTATCTGCAGCAGCAAACCTAAGGAAAATGCACCAATCATTGCTATATTATCCACGTGGCTCATTTGGAACAATGATTTGTCATAATTTCTCATACCTATGGCATGGAAAAGCTGTGAAACCCCTAATGTTGTAAATGCGTAGGTTTGAGCATGGCTGATAATATCAGGCAAATCTGCGCCGGGTATGTCAAGAACACCGTTAAACAAATCTCGAATATTAGCTAAGGTTACAGGTATACCTGCTCCATTCAAATGAATGACAGGCGACCATAAAAAGGCTGCAAGGGTCAATGATGCAATCATTATTCCGTTGTAAACAGTAAATACCAAACCTCCGTGTGCAAATAAGCTTTCATTCGGGTCCCTTGGTTTTTCATTCATAATTTCTTTGCTCTTGGGGTCAACTCCTAAAGCTAATGCAGGAAGCGAGTCGGTTATCAAATTAACCCAAAGAATGTGTATGGACTGAAGCGGCGCTATAAGTCCTGCAGCAATAGCCGCAAACATCGATATAACTTCACCAAAGTTTGAGGATAACAAGAATAATACAGTCTTTTTAATGTTACCGTAAATACCTCTTCCTTCTGCAACAGCTTTTTCTATGGTGGCAAAATTATCATCCGTAAGAACCATATCGGAAGCACCTTTGGCAACATCAGTTCCTGTTATGCCCATGGCAACTCCTATATCTGCTGCCTTTAAAGATGGAGCATCGTTAACCCCGTCTCCGGTCATTGATACTATACTTCCGTTGGATTTAAATGCTTTTACAATCATTACCTTGTGCTCCGGTGAAACCCTGGCAAAAACTCTTATGTCACATACCTTATCATTTAACTCTTCTTGAGTTAATTCGTTTAATTCGCTGCCGGTTATGCACTGTGCTTCATCTTCTGCAATACCTAACTCTTTGGCAATAGCAAGAGCTGTGTCCTTATGGTCGCCGGTAATCATAATGGTTCTGATACCGGCTTTCTTTAATGTTTTTACCGAATCCTTGGCTTCGGGGCGAGGAGGGTCTATCATTCCTACAAGTCCTACAAAGGTAAGGTCTTCTTCGCTTGCTGAATCATCATCTTCTTTGATTCCAAGAGCCAGTACTCGAAGAGCACCTTTTGCCATTTCTGTGGCAGCCTTGTTTATATCTCCTATATGCTTATTGGTTATGTCTATTGTTTCACCATTTAAATATATCTTATTGCATCTGTTTAAAAGTATATCCATGGCACCTTTAGTGTAGCTCATAACCTTGCCCGATTGGTCCTTGTGGACGGTTGTCATTAATTTTCTTGCTGAGTCAAAGGATTGCTCGTTGATTCGAGGATTTGTTTCTTCCAACTTTTCTTTTAACACATTAATCTTGTCTCCCATATCCAAGAGAGCTAACTCTGTAGGGTCGCCTATTCTAATGTTGTCTGCTGTGGATGCATCATTGCACAGTATAAATCCGTCTAAGAACAATTTATTATTTTCATAAGATAAATCATCTGTATTTTTAATTTCGCCGTCTAAATAAACCTTGGTTACGGTCATTTTATTTTGAGTAAGAGTACCTGTTTTGTCTGAGCAAACTATGCTTACAGCTCCCAATGTTTCAACTGCAGGAAGCTTTCGGACAATGGTGTTTACCTTTACCATTCTTGTAACACCTAAAGCCAAAACTATCGTTACAACTGCCGTAAGACCTTCAGGCACAGCAGCTACCGCTAATGCAATGGCGGTGATAAACATTTCTATTATGTCTCTTCCTTGCAGAACAGCTATACCAAACATAGCTACAACTATAACCACTGCAACTATTCCTAATACTTTTCCTAAATCATTGAGCCTTTTTTGAAGGGGAGTTAATTCTTCGGTGCTTTCATTTATCATGGCAGCTATTTTTCCTATTTCGGTGTCCATTCCCGTATAAACTACAACACCCTCACCACGTCCGTATGAAACACTTGTAGAAGAAAAAGCCATATTCAAGCGGTCTCCTATTCCTACTTCCTTGTCAGCAGCCATGTCAGCATTTTTGTCTACAGGAACAGATTCTCCGGTTAATGCAGATTCTTCTATTTTCAAATTAATTGATTGGATAAGCCTTAAGTCGGCAGGTATGATTCGTCCTGCTTCAAGTATTACTATATCTCCAACTACCAACTCACTTGCCGGTATTTCCATTACCTTACCATCACGCCTTACCATTGCATTGGGGCTTGAAAGGTTCTTTAAAGCCTCAAGGGCAGCTTCTGCTTTTGATTCTTGAACCATTCCAATTATTGCATTCAATAATACAACCAATAGAATTATTATTGCATCTGTTATTTCATTCAGCGCTACAGATATTGCCGCAGCTGCAAACAATATGTATATAAGAGTATCTTTCAGCTGAGCTAAAAACATCTGCAGCTTTGTTCTGCCCTTTTTTTCAACTAATGCATTGGGTCCGTCTGATAATAGTCTCTTTTTTGCTTCTTCCTGACTTAAACCGGTATTTTGATTTGTGGTTAATTCTTCACATGTTTCTTGAATACTTTTTTGATAATACATTTTGCACTCCTTTAAGATTATTCTGATTAATTAATAAAAAAGACTTTCAGTATATCCAGAAAATTTTAGACATACCAAAAGTCTCGTTACCTGTGTTACTTGAGGATTTCCAGCCAGAATACCAAGATTCAGTGTTGTTGACTGAAAATTTAAAACTACTCCCTTTTAGTACGATAACTTTATCAAATGTAGAAATTTTTGTCAAGCATTATATTAAATGTTCTTTTTTATTTTTGCTTGAATATTATTTACTAAGTAATGCTTAAGGAGGAATTATGAAATTTGGTAAACTGTTTAAATATTCTCTGTTTTTATTTATTTTATCTTTAATAATTTTTTTTATACTGACTATTTATATATATTATTTTTCAAGGAACTCCGGTCTGGAAATGATTTACAGCTTCATTGTACCAATATGCATATTTGCAGTTTCAATGTTATACTCAAGAAGTATTCATGAAAAGGGTTTGCTGAGGGGAATAGAAATTTGGATTGTATATTTTGCAGTGGTTTTATTGATAAAAGTATTATTAAGATATCCGGCCGAAATAAAAATACTGTATAACGGGGTAATTCTCATTATGTCCATATTGGGAGGAGTTATAGGCGTAAACATGAAAAACAAGAATTTAAAAAGTTAGTGAAAAAAACACTTTAAAAATATGTCAGATAATGCTATAATCTATTAAGCTTATGAGGAGGTTGTTATGAAATACATAAAAACACTAAATAAAAACAAGTTAAATGATAATATAAGCATTAAGGGATGCGGAGAATGCCAGACATCATGTCAGTCTGCATGCAAGACTTCCTGTACAGTCGGAAATCAAAAGTGTGAGCAAAAATAAGATATATGGGGACACATATTGTCCCCATTTTACATTGAAGCAAATTTTTGGAGGAAAAATGATACATGTATTTAATATAAAAGAGCTATATTTTGCAGTAGACACAAACAGCGGATTGGTACATGCTGTTGACAAAATAATATATGACTTATTAATGAATGAAAGATTCAAGGATGAGAACAAATACAGTGAGCTATATGATGAATACGATGAAAATTCAGTTAAAGAAGCTATATCAGAAATACAATATTTAATTGATAATAATATGCTTTATACCGAAGATATAAAATATGAAAATAAAATTCAGCCGGTAATAAAGGCAATGTGCCTGAATATGACCCATGATTGCAACTTGAGATGTGAATACTGCTTCGCCTCACAAGGCACTTACAATGGGGAAAAAGCATTCTTAAGTTTTGAGACAGGGAAAAAAGCTTTTGATTACTTGGTAAAGAACTCCGGAAACAGAAGAAATTTAGAAGTTGATTTCTTCGGTGGAGAACCTCTTATGAATTTTGAGACTATCAAGAAATTGGTTGATTACGGAAGAAGCTTGGAAAAAGAATATAATAAACATTTCAGATTCACTGTTACAACCAACGGTCTTCTTTTAGACGAAGAAAAAATGGACTATATTAATGAAAATATGGACAATGTGGTTTTAAGCATTGACGGAAGAAAAGAAACAAACGACAGAATGCGAAAAACAATTAATGGAAAAGGAAGCTATGATTTAATAATTGATAATTATAAAAAATTCATCAACAAAAGAGGAAATAAGGACTACTTCGTTAGGGGGACCTTTACTTCCAATAATTTGGATTTCTCGGAAGATGTAAGGCATATGAGAGAATTAGGATTTGATAAAATATCGGTTGAGCCTGTTGTTGCAAAAATGGAAGAAAAATATGCACTTAAGGAAGAGCATGCGGATATTTTGAAAAAAGAATATGAAAAATTAGCTGAATATTATATTGAATCAAATAACGATAAGAATAAAAGGTTTGAATTCTTCCATTTCAATATTGAATTAGACGGCGGTCCGTGCATTTACAAGAGGTCAGCAGGCTGCGGTGCAGGAACTGAATATGTTGCCGTAACTCCGTCCGGTGAATTGTATCCTTGTCATCAATTTGTAGGTAATGAAGAATTTATTATTGGTAATGTTGAAGAAGGTATTACTAACCGGACTATTGCAGATAAATTTAAAAATGTGTCTGTAAATGATAAGCCCGCATGCAGAGACTGCTGGGCAAAATATTTTTGCAGCGGAGGCTGCCATGCCAACGCTTATAATTTCAACAAAGACCTTAATATTCCCTATGATGTTGGATGTGAGTTAGAAAGAAAACGGGTAGAATGCTCGATATACATAAAAACTGTTAGATTTTATGTGAATAACTAAAAAACAGTAGCAATTATGTATGTGAATATAGTATAATGCAGATAGAATATAATTTTATACAAGAGAGGAGTGTAATCTATGCAAATTGGTTTTATAGTAATTCTAATAATAGCGATTTTTGTTGCGATTTTTGCAATACAAAATGGAACACCTGTTCCCATTGATTTATTTTTTGCAAGATATGAAATGCCCTTAGCTGTAATTATGATGATTTGCTTGATACTTGGCGCTGTAATAATATTAGTATTAGGCACTACAAGACAATTTAAGAAAAGATCCGAGCATAACGAATTAAAGAATAAACTCAGAACTCTTGAAGGTGAAAAAGCAAAGCATGAAATAGATATAAAAGCATTGGAAAATGAAAAAACTCAACTTGAAGCAAATATTGAAACAATTGAAACTGAGAAATCAAATCTTCAAAATGAAATTGTTGAGTTCAGTGAAAGAGTTACTCGGTTGGAAGAGAAAAATAAATTACTGGAAGAAGAATTAGCTTTAAAAGAACAAGAAACAGCAATGCTAAAAACTCAAAATATTAATAAAATAGAAGAGGTTACGGAAATTACAGATGAAGGTGCTATGCAGATAGATAATGAAAACAGTGAAGTTGAAAGTCAATGAATATAATAGTGATGAAATTGAAAGAATCAGTAGGAGATTTAATCTTTCAAAAACATCTTCAATAATACTTTTAAACAGGAATATTAAATCTTTTGATGATATAGAACAATTTCTTGACCCGGACTTCAAATATTTTGAAATTGCTGAAAACTATAAAGATTTACATAAGGGCTGTATAAGAGTACTTGAAGCAATACAAAGCAAAGAACGAATTTTAATATATGGCGACTATGATGTTGATGGAGTAACTTCTATCAGCCAGTTTGTTGTTTTGTTAAGAGAAGCAGGAGCTGATGTTGATTACTATATTCCTGAAAGGGAAAGTGAGGGATATGGTATAAGCTCTGATTTTGTAGACAGTGCAGTAAACGGAAATATAGCATTTGAACTGCTGATAACTGTTGACTGCGGTATAGCTGAAGTCGAAAAAATTGCTGAAATTACAAAGCTTAATAAAGATGTAATTATTGTGGACCATCACCAGTGCAGGGAAGAACTCCCCAATGCATATGCCATAATTAATCCAAAGCAAAAAGATTGTCCGTCGGAAAACAAACATTTATGTGCAGCCGGGCTGTCTTTTAAGTTTTTGATGCATTTAAATAAATTTTTGAAAATAAAAAAAATTGAGGATGTGCTTTTAGAATATGCCTGCCTTGGTACTATTGCCGATATAGTGGATTTAATAAAGGATAATAGAATTATTGCCTTTCAGGGATTAAAAAGAATAAATAATACAAGGATTTTAGGAATAAAAAAATTAATTGAAGTTTCAGGAATAAAGGAAAAAATAATCAAATCCTACCATATAGGTTTTATATTAGCTCCCAGGATTAATGCTTCAGGAAGAATGGATACGGCAAGAAAGGCTATTGAGTTAATGCTGACAAAGAATGAAGAAGAAGCAGAAATGCTTGCAAGGGAGTTGGAGAACTTAAATAAAGCAAGAAAAGAAGCTGAAGATGAGATATTCAAAGAGGCAGTAGAAAAAATTGAATCAGATTTCCTTTATAAAAATAATGTTATGGTAGTATACGGGGATAATTGGCATGAGGGAGTGATTGGAATTGTTGCCTCAAGACTTACAGAGAAGTATTACAAGCCTTGTGTTGTTATATCTGTTAAGGATGGAATTGGAAAAGGGTCAGCGCGAAGCTTAGAGCATGTTGATATATTTGAATCCTTTAAGTCTGCCGACAGCTATCTTGAAAAGTATGGCGGACATAAATTAGCAGCAGGACTTACCATTTTGGAGAAAAACATAAACACTTTTACAAATGAATTAAACAATTATGTTGGCTCTAATACTGAAGAAGAATATAATCAAATAAGAGCAGACGCAATCTTAAATATTAATGATATTGAAATAAAGCTTTACGATGAAATAAATAAGTTTGAACCCTTTGGTTCAGGAAATCATAAACCTTTGTTAGCTCTTAGAAATGTGTCCTTGAAAAATATAAGGAAGGTTGGCAAGGAAGGAAAACACATAAGCTTTACGTTAAGCAAGGGAGGAAAAAGTGTTTCTGTTATAGGATTTAATAAAATAGGGATGCTTGAAAAAGTACTTTCAATTCCTGCTTCCTACATTGTTTCATTAAGTGAAAATATTTACAAGGGAAGTAGAAACATACAGCTGATTTTACACAATGTTGAAGAAAATGAAGAATTCGATTATAAAATTAATGTTGAAAAATTAAAGCTATTGGAGTTCCAGATTAATAAAACAAAATCCAAAACAATTAAGACGGATATATTTGTGCTTGTAGAAAAACTTAATAAATTATATAATACAAAAATAACGGCAGAAGAAATAATATGTATGTTAAAAAAGGCAGATAGTATTCAGTATGCTTTAAAAAATAACATATTGTATATAAAAAAATAAAAGCATGGAGGCAGAAATGGATTTAAGAGAAAAAATTCGTGTTATCGAGGGCTTTCCTACAGAAGGAATAAGTTTTAAAGATATTACAACCTTGCTGAAGGATTCTGAAGCATTGTATGACTGCATCAATGAAATGGCAGACAGGTTTAAGAATGTTCATATTGACATAATTGCAGGACCGGAATCAAGAGGCTTTATTTTTGCTACACCACTTGCATATTTATTAAGGACAGGATTTGTACCGGTGAGAAAACCCGGGAAGCTTCCTGCAGAAACAATTAAATATGAATATGAGTTGGAGTACGGAACTGACTCTTTGGAAATACATAAGGATGCCATTAAACAAGGTCAAAAAGTGTTGATTATTGATGACCTTTTAGCTACCGGAGGAACCATGTATGCCACTGCAAAGTTAGTAGAAAAGTTAGGCGGCCAAGTTGTAGGCCTTGGTTTTCTCATAGAACTGAAGGACTTAAAAGGAAGAGAAAAATTGAAGGAATACAGGGTAGAATCTTTAGTAACATATGATAAATAAGACTGCGAGAAGCTTACCCAAGAGCAAATGAATTGGTGAATGAGACTTCGGAAGCAATTAGGAGCTAAGTGAGCTATGTTAGGCAATATTATTAATCAAATCGAATCATACAATCCAAATGCTGATTTGGATATTGTCGTTAAGGCATACAATTATGCTGAAATGGCACATTCAAATGCACAAACCAGATTTTCGGGTGAAAGGTATTTTATTCACCCTTATAATGTTGCGCTCATTTTGGCTGACTTGCACATGGATGTGCAAACTATCTGTGCGGGTCTTTTGCACGATGTTGTGGAAGATACAGGAATAACCTTTGATGAAATAAAAAATGAATTCGGTATAGAAATTGCCAACATGGTGGACGGTGTTACAAAGCTCAGCAAGGTAAAGTACAGAAACAAAGAAGAACGCCAAGCCGAATCCTTAAGAAAAATGATAGTGGCTATGTCAAAAGACATAAGGGTGGTAATAATAAAATTAGCAGACCGCCTTCACAATATCAGGACATTACAGTATATGCCCAAAGAAAAACAATA
>JAAYPY010000205.1 GCA_012519555.1 Tissierellia bacterium
AAGACCATGTTTAGATATTAACACAGGCATCCCTGAAGTGGGAATGCCTGAGCAGTAACGAAAAATCAATAAATAATACTTGCACAAAGATTTTTGCAAAACCATATACATAAAGATATTGAACGCATAGTCATGAATGTAGTTTTATTTCTGCGTTCAATATATTTCAATTTATTTTTTGTTAGCCTCACTAAACCGGATTAACCCCTTCATTTTAGACAATTACACCTATATACTTTACCGTTCTTAGAATTTCTCAATTTATCTACTTAAACTTTCACTTTTTTTAAACGAAAGATCATTCTTTGCTAACGGGTCACGGATTGTCAGGAGGTCATTTCTCGCGGGTCGTCCTGCTGACAAACCTATTCCGTGTGATGTTTATTTGTGAGCGAAGGACAATGGAGATGGGGAAAATAAATTGTATCCCTTCGCCAATCTATATTTTATCACACGAAAGCTTTCGGGTCATTTTGCTGGGGTATTCCTTTGGCGTTTGAGCTCAGAACGCCGAAAACAGGGAAAATTAATACCAATCAACTTCCATCATGCCCGTACGATTAAATCTTTTGCTGTCCCATGTTTGCAAGCTTCGTAGTACTCATAAGGTGTCATATAAAAGATTGATGAGTGAATTCTACGTTTGTTATACCTTTCCATGAAATCTACTATCTCTTTGTAAGCATTTTGATATGTTTCAAACTCATATATTCCAATACATTCATCCTCTAAAATCCTGTGGAATGACTCTATATGAGCATTCTTGTTTGGTGTCTTTACAGGAATACGCTCATGTTCAACTTCTAATTCAACACACTTATCCTCAAATATATTACTAATAAATTGGGGACCGTTATCAGACCTTATTACAAGTTTGTTTTCTTGCTCATATAAATTTCTCTTAAGTAATGCCCTCTGTAATGTTTGTGCCGCATCACGACCTTCACAGCGTAATCCTATATAATAATCTACGATACTTCTGTCATATACGTCTATGTATGAAAGTATATAAAGGAATCGGTTTTCTCCATGTATATATCCGTACTTAATATCAACCTCCCATAATTCATTGGGCTTTCTAATCTCTCTATTTCTAGAAAGCCTTTTCGGATGTTTAGGTTTTATCTTCCTTTGAGAACGCAGTACATTCATTTTCTTACAAAGCCTATATACCTTCTTTTCGTTAATGGTTAAATTATATTCTCGTTGAAGTACTTTTGTTATCTTCCGGTACCCATATGCAAAACCATCTCCTGCAATGATCTCACTTATCCACTCTTCAATCTGTCCATCAAATATTTTTCTATTCTTTTTATCCATTGAGTACCCTGGTATGGGTCTTCCTCCATTTTCCCTTTTAACAACATCGCTATGGGCTAGCTGGTAGTAAAATGTTGAGCGGTTGATTTTTAATATCTTTAGTACTGTGGATACTGCATATCCTTTATTTATCCATTTTTTAGCTACTTCGACCTTGGAGGCAATTGAACATTCGTTTTTTTTAAAAGGTCACGTAATATTTCTATTTCAAGCTCTTTTTCACCAATTAATTTTTTAAGCTTTTGATTTTGTCCTTCAACTTCCTGCTTTTCTTTTGCAGCTTTTTTTAATTCCTTATTATTCCCTAATCCCTTATTAATCATACCTTGTAAGGGGTTACCCTTTTCTTTTCTTGTCCACTTTGCGACTAATGATGGAGATAATTCATATTTTCTTGCAACAAGGCTACAATTCCCTGTTTCGATAGCTTCCTTAATCACTTGTGCTTTAAACTCATCACTAAAAACTCTCTTTGACATTTTTAATCCCTCCGCATATATTTATTATATAAGTTTTAGGCTAAATTGTCTAAAGTGATTAAGGGGCTTATGAGCATGAATATCAACTTCTAAAGGTGAATACTCAATCATTAACTTTACCAGTTTCCCATAACTAATATCCATATAGTCTCCATAGTTAAAATTATACTTATTATTATCAATCGATATAATTACTTCCCACCCACCTTTTCTTAGAGCTTTTTCTAAAACAGTTTTGTCTTTTTCAATTTCTTCTACTAGTTTAACTATACTTTCTTGTTCAGGCGTAGATAGTTTTTTGTTCATACTTTCAGAAGGTTCTATAAAATTTGCATCTTCTATATCGATGCTTCTTCTAATACCCACTTTCACCTCAATTATACCATCAGAACTCAATTCAAAAAAATAGGTATTACTTGCCATTCCTATTGGGAAAATTGCTAGTTTGACAGGTTTAATTTCATTATCCTTGGATGTAATTAGGCTCATATCTTTTTCCTCCAACTTTTTATTATTTTCATTATCACTATAGCATCCAGAAAAGAAGGTTAAAAACATTAATAGTAATGCTTTCATAAGTACTGATTCCTTTATCACTAATATGCACCCCTTCTGTTTAATCCTTGCTCCAACCTTAGATCATTTTCTGTAATATCATCTGCCATATTTCCACTAAGCCCAACTGTTGCCAACTCCTCTGCTGGCACAATTTGAGTTACATTATTACCATTTAAATCAGTATATGTATGACTTCCATTTAAACCATAATTAATTGCAGAACCTCTCATGGATCTATCTGCATGAATCATTTCATGTCCTAACCCAATTCTATGTGGTCTTTTTACTGGACCAACACGACCAGTGGTTGGATCTACTGTGCTGATACTAGGGTTTGAGGTAGGATCAAAATTAACAATTGTATCACTACCTGTACCATTTAAAGCATCTGCAAAATTAACATCTTGTTCTGTATTGCCACTTCCAGGTGTAGCTATTTGAATTGTACATGTTTTGTCACTATTAACCATTCTTTCAATTAATTTATCACCCTTTGGTGTGGTTGACGTTGCAGATGCTGGAGTATCAATAACAACATACCCATTACTATCCACACTGAGTGTATGTGAGGTTAATCCTTGGAGCTCGCTTAATATTCGTTTTTGCTGATTTGTGTCTGAAGGCAATTTAATACCACCAGCACCTTTTTTAGATGCTGACTTACTCCCAAATACATTCCCTTTAGTTTCACATGCACTATACCCACTAGGGTCTATATACTTAATTGGATTATTCTTAACATAACTGTACAAATTTAATCCATCGCCCCTATAAGTATCTTCCTGTGTAAACCTTCCGACAACTGGGTTATAGAACCTTGCTCGTAGATAATACTGTCTTGTAACCGCATCAAATTGCTCTCCGGCATAACGGAAGCGGTTAGGAATCTGTTCCTTAGCCTCAACTGTATTACCAAACGCATCATACTTATATGAATTTACAACCTCACCTTTGCCATCCACTAACGCAGTAACATCTCCGTGGGCATTGTTGAGGTAATAATAGCTGCTATCCCTTGCATCCTTTTGGGCAAGTATCTCATGCCCTCTAATTATAGCTGCCTTAAGACCATAATCTGCATCAACCTCAGTAACTACTTCGCTGCCACTAAATATAAACCTACTGACCTTACCATTCTCATGTAGTTCAAACCTTAGTCCTTCGGCATCATACCTATTCCTTATATACCCTCCGTTTGCACTTCTCACGCTTTCTGTGCGGTTAAAGCAGTCATAAGTATATCTTGTCGTTCCTCTTCGATCTTCCTCTTCAATGAGGTTACCCTGAGGATCATAGCTGTAGGAGGTTTGTATACCACCCTCAATCTTTTCTATCAGTCGATTTCTCTTATCATAATCATAACTTACTGTTATATTCCCTAAAGACCTCTTTATGCGGTTTCCAGCTAGATCATACTCAAAGCTTTCTTCGCCTTCTGAATACAACACTTTAGATAGTCTATTCAACCTGTCATAAATATAACGGGTAGTCTCACCATTCTCAACACGCTCAACTTGATTTCCGTTAGCGTCATAAACATAACTATGGCTAAATATCTCTTCGCCGTCTTTATTTGTTGTAAGAATTTCCGTTAAGTTTTTATCTTCATCATAATTATACTTTACATTTACACCGTTTGCAAACCTTATTGAAGCTATTGTGTCGTCGGAATTGTATAGGTATTCGGCTTCTTTTTGTTTTTTATCCCATACCTCTTTCACTCTTCCTAGAACGTCATATTTGTAATTGACCTGACTTTTCGTAATGTCCTTTAACTCTATTATCTTGTTGTCTTTATTGTATTTATACTCAATTAAAGGCTTTCCACTTACTCTCTTAGACTTAAGGTTCATGTTTGGAGTATAGTTATAGGTATAAACCATACCACCACTTGATGCTGATTTTAACGCACCATCTACATAATAGCTGAATTCTTCCCTAGTTCCTGTAGCCAAATCCCTTCTTAATATTAAGCTATCGTCAATATCATAAAGGTATTCAGTTATCCTTCGGTTTCTATCAGCTCTGCGGGCTACCCTTCCCTGGCTATCATACCTATATGTAATTTTGTCCCCTACAGGGTCAGTAATCTGCGACAATGCATTCAAACTGTTGTAATCATATAGCGTTGTATTTCCATTTCCGTCGGTTGAACTT
>JAAYPY010000206.1 GCA_012519555.1 Tissierellia bacterium
AGATACCGGTAATAGCAGCAGGCGGTATAGGAGACGGAAGGGGAATTGCAGCAGCCTTCTGTCTTGGAGCATCAGGAGTTCAGGTGGGAACAAGATTTGTATTGGCTAAGGAATGCAGAGTTCACCAGTTTTGAATTACAGAAGCAACACTGCTTTAATGGAAGAACTCATAGAAAGCTTTACTGTTAAAGAAAGAAAAAATATTATCGTCAAGTGCGATGTTTCTCTTTATGATGATGCAAAAAAACTCATAAATGAAGCCTACAATACATTTGGCACAGTGGATGTACTTATAAACAATGCGGGAATTACAAAGGACAATTTGCTGCCTTTAATGACTGAAGAAGAATTCGATGAGGTTATTGCTACAAATTTAAAGGGTACCTTCAACTGCTGCAAACATATTGCAAGAAAAATGATAAAGCAAAAGCATGGCAGAATTGTTAACATTTCATCGGTGGTGGGACTTGCGGGAAACGCAGGACAGGTAAATTATTCGGCTTCAAAGGCAGGAGTAATAGGGTTGACAAAGTCTATGGCAAGAGAATTAGGGAAGAAAAATATTTTAGTCAATGCTATAGCACCGGGATTTATTAAAACCGAAATGACAGATGAAATTCCGGATGAGATAAAGGCGGAAATGATGAAAAATATCCCTCTTCAAAGGTTAGGGCAGCCGGAAGACATAGCTGATTGTGTTGAATTTTTAATATCAGAGAAAGCATCCTATATAACAGGGCAGGTCATATCCGTGAACGGAGGATTTTATATTTAAGGAGAGAAAAATGAAAAGAAGAGTTGTAATAACCGGAATGGGAGTAGTAAGTCCCATCGGTTCCGGAGATATTTTTTGGGAAAATGTTAAAAAGGGCAAATGTGGAATAGATTTTATAGAATCTTTTGATACATCAGATTTTAGTGTTAAAATAGCAGCCGAAGTAAAGGATTTTGATCCAACTTTGTATATGGAGAAAAAGGAATCCAAAAGAATGGACAGATACAGCCAGTTTGCTTTAGCTGCTGCGGATATTGCAGTCAAGAATTCCGGTCTTGATACTAAAGAGGTTGATTCTGACAGGTTTGGCTGTATTGTGGGAAGTGCTGTCGGAGGTATTCATACAATAGAAGAAGAACATGTAAAGCTGCTTAAAAAGGGACCCAATAAGGTTTCAACATTTTTCATACCTATGATGCTTTCTAATATGGCTTCAGGATTGATTGCTGTCAAGTATCAGGCTAAGGCTGTAAATGTAAGCACTGTAACAGCTTGTGCAACAGGAGCCAACGCAATAGGTGAATCATATAAAAGAATTCAGGATGGAATTTGCGATGTCATGATTGCCGGAGGCGCTGAAGCTGCCATAACTCCATGCTCTATTGCAGGATTTACGGTTCTTACTACATTATCAACAACTACTGACACAAACAGGGCTTCCATACCTTTTGACAAGGACAGACATGGTTTTGTAATGGGAGAGGGTGCAGGCGTGATGGTTCTTGAAGATTATGACCATGCTGTTAAAAGAGGAGCAAAGATATATGGCGAGATTGTCGGATACGGAGCAACCTGTGATGCTTATCACATGACAAGTCCCGACCCAAGCTCTGAAGGTGCATCTAAGTCAATGTTTAATGCAATTTTGGATTCAGGAATCCAGCCGAAGGATATAACATATATAAATGCTCATGGAACAAGCACCTTATACAATGATAAGTTTGAAACTCAGGCAATTAAGAAAGTTTTTAAGGAAATTTCAAAAAATCTTTATGTAAGCTCTACAAAATCCATGACAGGACATTTACTTGGAGCAGCAGGAGCGGTGGAAGCAATCATTTGCGTTAAGGCCATTGAAGATTCCTTTATTCCTGCCACCATTAATCACAAAGAAACAGATCCGGAATTGGGTTTGAACTTTGTACCTAATGTTGGTATTACTAAGGAATTTGATTATGCTCTGTCAAATGCATTTGGTTTTGGAGGTCATAATGCAACATTGGTATTTAAAAAATACAAGGGATAATAGTATGAGTTATGATATAAATGATATACAAAATACTATTCCTCACAGATACCCCATGCTTTTAATCGATAAAATAATTGAGCTTCAAGAAGGACAAAGGGCTGTGGGAATTAAGAATTTAACGGTGAATGAACAATTTTTTCAAGGTCATTTTCCCGGAAATCCTGTAATGCCCGGGGTTTTAATTATTGAAGCACTAGCCCAGACCGGAGCCTTTGCTATATTGTCCTTAGACAAATTTAAAAATAAGACGGTCTATTTTGGAGGGATTCAAAACGCAAAGTTTAAAAGAAAGGTTCTTCCGGGTGACACCCTAAAACTGATTACGGAAATAACAAAAATGAAATCAACATTTGGAATCGGTTCTGCAATTGCATATGTGGATGATGAAATCGCAGCAGAGGCCACCCTTATATTTGCTGTGGAATAAGATGCCCTGACCCTATTTTTCCGACCAAAGGGAGAGAAAAATAGGGAGGTTATTTTTATTAAAGTTACGATTACACCTCTCAAATTTTACTTTTGTAAATGAATAATTGTTAATAAGGGAACAATCACAATTAATGATTTGCAAACGATTACTTTAATGAATAAAATTCCAAAATACTCTTCTTTTAGTATTTCCCGATTTAGATAAAAACTTGACAAATAGCGGGTTTTAATTTATCATTATTTAGTATGGAATATTTTTTGAATTTTTAAAATATCATAAAGGTGGTGGTATAGTGTCAATTGAAGTAATTAAGGTAATAAAGGAGGCGGAGGAAAAAGCTGAAACAATTAAAAAGGATGCCGCAGCGCAAGCAAGATTAGTTATTACCAATGCTAATTCACAGGCTCAAGATATCTTGGATGAAGCAAGAAAGACCGCAGAATCTAATAGATCTGAAGTATTAAGCAAAGCGGAATCCGAGGGACAGCTTCTTTATGAGGGCATTATCAATGATGCTGCAAAGGATTGTGACGAAATTTTAACAAAGGCAAGCGATAACATGGACAAGGCAGCTTCAATTATACTGGAAAGGATCGTGAAAGCCAGTGACAATAGTTAATATGAACAAAGTAAACATCATAGGATTAGACAGCATAAAAACAGAGCTTATTAAAAGAATCATGGACTTAGGTGTTATTGAAGTAAGCTCCCAAGATCCAAAACTTACAGACCCTGAATGGATTTCATATGTAAAAAAGGATGGCAATGAAGATGAAGTTTTTAGTTTAGATGTAAAAATTTCTCAAGTTAACGAAGTGCTCAACAGCCTTGAAAAGTATGACACCAGCAAAAGACCTTTATTTATTACAAGAAAGCCTATAACTTCAGACGAATTTAAAAAGGCATTGGATAAAAACGATGGTGTTTCTGAAAGTGTAGCTAAGGTTCTTGAATTAAACAAGTCATTAAGTGAGCTATGCTCTGAGGAAAACAAAATAGAGGCAGCCATTTTGAGCTTAAAGCCATGGGTTAAGTATGATATTCCTCTAAATATGACAGAAACTAAGTATACTAATATTATAATGGGTACTATACCCGGCATTGCAGACATTGATGAGCTAAAATCTGAACTGTTTAAAACAAGCGACAGATGTTTTTTGGATGTAATAGACAGTGACAAGGATCAGTATTATTGCTCATTTATTTGTCTCAGCGATGAAAAAGAGGATATTTTAGAATTATTTAAACAATATGGTTTTAGTCCCGTAACATTCAAGGAGCTAAGTGGTACTGCAGCAGAGAACATCATGCAGTATGAAAACAGCTTAAAAGACATTTCTGCAAAAAGAGATACTGTAGAAAACAGTATAAGAGAATTAGTTACCTTCAAAGAAGAAATTCAACTTTATCATGACCATTTAACAATTGAAAGAGATAAAAACAAAATACTGAGCAATATACTGAAGACAGATACCACCTTTTATATTGAGGGCTGGGTACCTGAAGTATGCAAAGAAAAGGTTCAAGAAGTTTTAGAAGAGTATCAGTGTTGGTATGACTTTAAAGAGCCTGAAGAAGATGAAGATTTCCCTATATTATTAAAAAACAATTCTTTTTCAGAGCCATTTGACTCAATAACAGAGTTATACAGTCTGCCTGCAACATCTAATATAGACCCCACAGCAGTTATGGCACCATTTTACGTTTTGTTTTTCGGTATGATGCTTGGAGACGTTGGATATGGTCTTATGTTTTCCCTGGGATGCTACATTATACTCAAAAAGTTTGATATAGAAGGAACTTTTGGGAAAATGCTTAAGGTGTTTTTCTGGGGAGGATTATCCACAATTTTTTGGGGCATAATGTACGGAAGCTGGTTTGGGGATGGTTTAGTTGTTGGAGCAAGACATCTTTTCAACATTAATCTGCCCTTGACCTATGTATGGGTGGACCCCTTAAAAGAACCAATGACAGTGCTATTGGTTTCTTTCGTCATGGGTCTTGTTCACCTCTTTGTCGGAATGGGAATGAGCGCTTATATGTCAATCAGAGATGGTCATTTAAACGATGCACTCATGGATGTGGGTCTGTGGTATTTGTTTATTATAGGACCTATACTATGGATTGCAGGAGATATGATAATTGCCGGTTCACCATTACCTGTTATAGGAAAATGGGTGACAATAGCTTCAGCAATAGGCTTGGTTCTTACTCAAGGAAGGGCAAAACCAAATATAGTAGGCAAACTTACAAGCGGAGTACTTTCATTATATGGAATAACAGGTTATTTAGGAGATGTTCTTTCTTATTCCAGACTTTTGGCACTTGGGCTTGCAACAGGTGTTATCTCATCAGTTTTGAGTTTAATCGGTTCCATGGGAAGCGGAATAGCAGGGAAGATCATGTTTGTACTGGTTTTTACATTCGGCCACATACTTAACTTTGCTATAAACGGTCTTGGCTCATTCGTTCACTCGGCCAGACTTCAATATGTAGAATTTTTCGGTAAATTTTATGAAGGTGGAGGAGATCCATTTGCTCCTTTCACAAAAAAAACTAAATATATTAAATTTAAGGAGGAAATTTAAATGGAATTTACAATGGGTGGTTTTTTAGCTATTTTAGGCGCTGCTACTGCATCTATGGCAGGAATCGGAAGTGCATGGGGAGTTGCTATTGCAGGTATGGCTGCTGGCGGTGTTATTGCAGAGGATCCTAAGAAATTCGGTCCCACATTAATGCTTCAGGCACTACCCGGAACACAGGGAATTTATGGACTTCTTATCGCATTTATTATAATGAATAAAATCGGCGTATTAGGAGGCAGTATTGCTCCTCTAACAACAGCTCAGGGACTAATGTTCTTGGCGGCATCTCTACCGTCCGGTATAACGGGAACCGTCTCAGCTGTTTGGCAGGGCAAGGTTGCAGCTACCGGTGTTCAATTAGTAGGAAAGAGACCTGAAGAAATCGCAAAAGCAATGGTATACGCAGCAATGGTTGAAACATATGCAGTTTTGGCACTTCTTGCATCATTCCTTATGGTAAATGGAATTCAAATATAAAGGAGTGTATAAAAATTTATTATAAGGATGTGATGAAATGAGCATTGAAAATATAACGTCAAAGATTCTCAGCGATGCACAAGACTACGCTAATTCCTCTTTGATGAATGCAGAAAATACTAAGCAGGAAATTTTAAATAAAGCTGAAAGTGAAGCAGAAGTCATAATAAAGACTGAAGCGGAAAAAGCCGCAAATGATGCTGTCGAATTAAAAAACAGAAGAGTATCCGCTGCTGAGCTTCAAGGCAGAAAGATGTTATTATCAGCAAAGCAGGAAGCCATTAAAAAAAGCTTCGATGCAGCTATCGAAAAGCTTAAAGCAATGCCTGAAGATGAATACTTGAGTTTTTTAGTGCAGGAAATTTTAAGAATTCCTAATTGTGAAGGAAATATTGTTTTAAATGCCAAAGACAGGGAAAATGTCGGTGAAAGATTAGTAAAAGCTGTCAATGAAAAATTAGGAGCAGAGAAGGTTGCTTTAAGCAAAAATACGGTTAATACAAGCGGCGGGTTCGTGCTAAAAAGGGGAAGCGTTGAAATAAACTCTACCTTTGAAACCCTTTTGGATTCTATGAGGGACGAACTTACAAGTGAAATAGCAAATGTACTTTTTAAATGAATCCTGCCTGAAAGGAGGGATGACTTTGGCGAAGATTAAGGAATCTGATTATTTATATTCTACTTCAAGAGTAAAAAGCATAGAAAAGCATATGCTTACCCGTGAAAGAGCAGAAAAAATGATAGAAGCAAAAACAATGGAAGATGCC
Source organism: Tissierellia bacterium (assembly GCA_012519555.1). GTDB lineage: Bacteria > Bacillota > Clostridia > Tissierellales > Sedimentibacteraceae > Sedimentibacter. The sequence goes on from JAAYPY010000206.1 coordinate 6,287, forward strand.
ATTAGAGTATTGGATGATTGTTATTATGGATACTTAAATGAAATAACGGATTTTGAAAATTATGAAAATCTTCTGATTGAAGAGCACAAGAAGACATATGATTTCATAAAGTCCATTGCCCCTGATCCGGAGCACTTCAATATATTCTTGTATCCCTATGACTATCATAACTTGAAAGTATTGATGAAAAGCGAGTATTTAAACAAGGAAAATACAGATATTCTTGTAGATACGGGAACCATTGAGTTAAACATTTTAAAACATGCTTTAAAAGAAAGAAGTTTTTCTGATTTGACCGAAAACATGGGTAAAGCATTGAATGAAATAATTGAAGATTTTCCAAAAACAAGAGATCCTCAGCTCATAGATATTATATTAGACCGTTTCTGTTTTGATGAAATGCTTAAGGCTGCAGCAAAAACCAATAATCAGTTTATTATTGATTATGTGAAGATGCAGATAGATTCAAACAATATAAAAACATATGTAAGACTTAGAAAAATGAAAAAATCATGGGATTTTTTCAGCAAGGTATTTTTGCAGGGCGGCAATATACATGAGCATATATTTATAAGAAACTATGATGAGCCTTTTGAAAAATTTGGAGAGCTTCTATTGGCCTATGATTTCAAAGATGTATTTCTTGAAGGGACAGAAGCTTTAGCTGAAACAGGAAAGTTTACAAAGTTAGAAAAGCTATTAGATAACAAATTAGTGGAACATGTAAAGTCTGCCAAGTATTTTCCTTACGGCATAGAAGCCCTTGCAGGATATCTCATAGCTAAGGATAATGAAATAAAGATTGCACGAATAATTTTGGCAGGAAAAACAGCAGGCATCTCGCCGGAACTTATAAGAGAGAGGGTGAGAGAGACTTATGTATAAGATAGGTATTATCGGAGATAAGCAAAGTGTTCAAGGATTCAAAGCTGTTGGCTTAGATGTATTCGATTGCAATAAGGCAGATGAAGCAAAACATACGCTGCATAAGATTGCATTTGATAATTATGCAATAATTTATGTGACCGAAAGTTTATATGACCAAATAAAAGAGTCAATATATGAGTACAATCAAGAACGTCTGCCGGCAATTATTCCTATACCGGGCATGCAAGGATCTTTGGGCATAGGCCTTAGCAACATAAAGATGGCAGTAGAAAAAGCAGTTGGTGCCGACATATTGTTTAGTAACGATTAACGTAAAAAAAATGAAAGCAGGTGATTAGTTTAATGAGCCAAGGTAGAGTAGTTAAGATATCCGGTCCTCTGGTTATTGCAGATGGTATGAAAGAAGCCGATATGTTTGACGTTGTCCGTGTAAGCGAGCAAGGCCTCATAGGAGAAATAATTGAGATGCGCGGTGAAATGGCATCTATACAGGTTTACGAAGAAACATCAGGCTTAGCTCCCGGAGCACCGGTTGTTTCCACGGGAGCACAACTTTCTGTTGAATTAGGACCCGGACTTATTGAAACAATATATGATGGAATACAAAGGCCTTTGGAAGAAATTAGAAGAATAGCGGGACCTAACATTACAAGAGGAATAAGCGTTCCAGCTCTTAACAGAGAAAAGAAGTGGGAATTTGTTCCTGCAGTAAAAGCAGGAGATAAGGTGCAGGCTGGAGACATAATAGGTACTGTACAGGAAACAATAGTTGTAGAGCATAAAATTATGGTTCCTTACGGAATTTCCGGAGAAGTTGTTGAAATAAAGGAAGGAAGCTTTACAGTTGAAGAAACTGTATGTGTTGTAAAAAAAGATAAGGGTGAAAATGCTAATCTGACCATGATGCAAAAATGGCCTGTAAGACGAGGACGTCCATACAAGGAAAAATTAGTTCCCGAAGCGCCTTTGTTAACAGGTCAAAGAGTTATAGATACTTTGTTCCCTATTTCAAAGGGTGGTGTTGCAGCAGTTCCCGGACCTTTTGGAAGCGGAAAGACGGTTGTACAGCACCAGCTGGCAAAATGGGCAGATGCTGAAATAGTTGTATATATAGGCTGTGGAGAGCGTGGAAATGAAATGACCGACGTTTTAATGGAGTTCCCTGAGTTAAAGGACCCGAGAACAGGCGAATCATTGATGAAACGTACCGTTCTTATTGCAAATACATCCGACATGCCTGTTGCAGCACGTGAAGCATCAATTTATACAGGAATTACAATAGCTGAGTATTTCAGAGATATGGGTTATTCCGTAGCATTGATGGCAGACTCTACATCTCGCTGGGCAGAAGCACATCGTGAAATGTCCGGTCG
>JAAYPY010000041.1 GCA_012519555.1 Tissierellia bacterium
GGAGTAATAATATTGACAAAATAGTAAAAATGGTGTAATATTTAAAAATAATGTGCATCTGTAGCTCAGAAGGATAGAGCAGTGCCCTCCTAAGGCATGTGTCGGGGGTTCGATTCCTCTCAGGTGCATTTTTTATTTTAAATATTTATTGACAAGAAGTGTACTATGGTATATAATACAGTTACTGTATTAAGTGTACTATAACACTTATGACAAAATTTGCAGGAGAAAGTTATGAAGGAAATAAAAATAGTATTAACTCAAACAAATACGGTTATATGCAGAACATTAAAAATCCTTTCCAAAAAACCATACAATCATATTTCAATATCCTTCGAGGACGATTGCTCTACAATGTTCAGTTTTGGAAGAAAGATCACCTGGTTTCCCTTAATTGGGGGATTCATAAAAGAGGATATAAACAGCGGTGTGTTTAAAATGCATCCGGATACCAAATGTAAAATATATAAATTCGAAGTAACTGATGAAGATTATGATATTATTTCCATGAGACTTAATGATTTTATTTTAAAACCCAAAAAGTACAGATATAGCTTTTTGAATGTTTTTTTAATTCGCTTTAACATACCCTATGAAAGGAAATATCATTATGTTTGCTCAAGTTTTGTAGCACATCTGTTAAAAGGAATAATACCCTTTAATAAGGAAATATCTCTTATAACACCGGATGATTACAATAACTTAAATCTTAAACCTGTTTATGAAGGCTGCTTATATGAATATGTAAATAATAAGTCTGCTTGCATCAGTGTTTAACCGGAGGTGAGAAATTGATTCGAATTGATAATGATAGCCCAAAAGCAATATATGAACAAATTTATGATGAAATAATAAGGCTGATATTTTCTAAGTCCTTGAAACCTGACGAAAAACTCCCTTCAGTAAGAGAATTAGCATCAATGATTAGAATCAATCCAAATACTATTCAAAAGGCATATAAATATTTGGAAGAAGACAATTATATCTACAGTGTCAAGGGTGTAGGAAGTTTTGTAAAAGATGCCGATGAATTAAGAAACCTTCATATAAAGAATATCAAGGATGAATTACACAAGGTAATTGAATCCTTAAAAAAACTTGGATTAAGAGATGAAAGAATAGTTGAAATCGTTAAAGAAATGTTAACTCCAAGCACAAAAGGAGGCAGTAATGTTAACAATAAGTAGTTTAAGCAAGAAGTTCGGAGACTTTCAAGTTCTAAAAAATATTAATATAAATGCCGAAAAAAGCCAGATTTATGGTTTAGTAGGCTCTAACGGTTGCGGAAAAACCACTATATTAAAACATATTATGCAAGTATACAAACAAGATGAGGGTTACATAGCTTTTGACGGAGAAGAGGTTGAAAAGAACTCAGAAATAATTAAAGATTTCTATTATGTTCAAGATACCTTGTATTTCCCCTATCAGTACACACTCAACAAATTATTCCACTACGAAAAGCTGATGTACAATATGTCTGAAGAAAAATTTGAATATTTACTGAAGTACTTTAGCATAGATAAAAATAAAGTGTTGAATAAAATGTCAAAAGGTCAAAAAAAGCAGGCAGCATTTGTTTTATCAATAGCTGCTCAGCCTAAACTTTTATTGCTTGATGAAATTGTAGACGGATTGGATGCAGTAATAAAAAGAAAGTTTTGGGATATTCTCATTAAGGAAGTAATGGATAATGATATGACTGTCATTATTTCTTCTCATGACCTGAAGGAATTGGATAATATCTGTGATAAGGTTGGCATAATGCATGAAGGCAGAATTTTAAGAGAAGAAAACCTTGAAAAGATGAAGGAGGACATTAAAAGAGTTCAATTCGCTGTGGAGGGTGAATTTGACCCGGAAGTGTTAAAAGAATTTGGAATACTTCAGCATGTAAAAATAGGCAGTGTATTCATAGTAACATTGACAGGAAACACGGAGGAGCTTGAAAAATATTTAAAAAATACACACACCCTATTATTGTTTGATAAGCTGTCAATGAGTCTTGAAGAAATATTTATCACGGAATTAGGAGGTGTGGGTTATGGAAAAGAAGAATAACTTTATGCCAATACTTATATATTCAATTAAGGAAAAGAAAAATTGGGTCCTTTTATCAACAGTTATTATCTTTTTAACAACAACTTTAATACCCTATATTTTGAGAGCAGATGAAGAATTCTTCATAATGTTTGGAATAGTTGAGTTATTTATTCTGGTTCTTATTAATTGTTTAGTCGATAACAGTTTTCTCCACAATGAACCGAAGCTGACTTATTACATGTCAAAACCGGTAACTTTGAGCAGGCAGATTATAATAAATATAGTGACAAATTCTGTTTTTACTGTATATTTAGTGGCCCTTATAGTTGCTTCCGTAGTATTTCAAGGGTTGGACTATGATATACTTAAAGTTTTTAAAATGCTTATACCCTGGCTATCGGCAATAATACTGTTAGCGTCTTTGTCGTCAATACTGTCAGGAAATACCTTGATGGCAGGGGCAATGACAATATTTAACTTTTGCCTGCCTTTGATTATACTGTTAGTAACAATGTTCATATTTTCAATATTGGAAAACATAGTGATAGGATTCAGCGCAGATGTTTTAAATGATTACTTTATCAAGAATATATATAAACTTGATTACTTATATTTTACAAGGTATGTGGATGGCTCCATAGATTTGGTATACTTACTTCTCTTGCCTATTATCTTATTATTTATAGCCCTTTTGATTATTAGATTTGTAAAACGGAGGAAAAACGAAAATACAGGTTTTATAGTATTCAATGGATATAAATATTTTGTGGCAGTGTTTGCATGTCTGATAATACCTGCGTCGTTTTCAATAAGTTTTTCAAGATATACGGGTATGGGCAGCAGATTGATTATTTCAGCTTTATTGGCCATTCTGTCCTATTATATAATAATTGCATTTGTTGAAAAATCATTTAGAATATCAAAGTCCTCAATTAAGGTATTTGCAGTGAGCATGGTATTATTTGCAGCAGTAACAGGCAGTACCATATTAGTTGCAAGTCAGTATGAAAATACGGTCCCTAACCCGGAAGATGTTCAAATGGTATATGTGGGCAGCTCAATCTGGTCTGTTAATTCTGCAAGTGAATTTTTGGGGGACAGATCCCACGAAGATATATCTTTTACCGAGTGGAAAAGGAATCACGGCATGATAATTTATGAAGATATTAACAGCATAGAGAGTATAACTGAACTCCATAAACAGGTTTTAATGGACCAAACATATTATACGGATCCAGATTATTATTGGATGAGCAATCTTGTCTTAGCATATTGGATGAAGGATGGGAGCATAATTAGAAGGGATTATAAGCTGATACCTGAGGAAGAGCTTACAAAGGAACATGCAGATAAAAACGAAATAGCACATGAACTTTTAATTTCCAATGAATATAAAAAACAAAGATTTTATTACCTTTACGATGAAAAGTATTACAGCGGAAGAAGACTATTTGCTAAGTTAAGAAGTATAAATGATTATAGCACTATTATCGAAGAAAGAGACTTAAAAGATTTAAGAGATGTGCTTAAAAAGGACATAGACAATCAATATTTTGATAATACTTCTTTTGCAGAACTTTTCATGAATGACATGCGCCCTAAAGCAGTTATGGAAAATGAACAAGGATACCTTTTAGAAATATATGAAAAAGTATCAAATGAAGATATAAACTATTTAGATGAATTATATTTTAACGAGAGTTTCACAAGCACAATAGAATACCTGAAATAATTTAAAAAGATTCTTCGTACTGAAGAATCTTTTTTGTGTCCTCACACCTTATATATTGATGTTTTGTCCTAATTTTTGAACTGTTACTATTACCGGCAAATGGCTCTTTGCTATGATTACATTGTCCTTGCAGACTATTTTTACAGGATTCGTATCACTTTCAACAATAATGTTTCTTGCCTTAACATCTGTAAGTTCCACGGAATTAACATTTTTAGCCGAAACTATAATGTCACCTAAAACTACCACATTCTTGATATAGACATTTCCGCTGCCAACAGAATCCAAAATATTTAAATTTCCTACCACAACTGCGCTGCTGTAAGTTTCATTGTGATTTGTAATATTAAATCCATACTCAATATTTTCGTTATCAACTATTTCAAAGATAATTTTTACTGCTTCACTGCGGGTTAATGCCTTTGAAGGCTGGTAGGTTTTGTCAGGATAACCTAATATGTATCCCTTGTTGTAAACGGTATTGACACCTTCCTTTGCCCATTCCTGAATGGTATTGTAATCATTTAAAAAGCTAGCTCCTTCACCATCAATATTTCCCGTTGTTATGGCACCTGCCACAACCTTTGCTGCTTCTTCTCGTTTGATGGGATTGTTCGGTTTGAAGGTATTATCCTCATATCCCGAAAAAAATCCTGCAGCTAGAGATTTTTGAACTTCCTTATAAAACCAATCCTTTTCACTTACATCGGAAAAGTTTAATTTTTCGGTTATTTCTATTTGCATTGCTTTATTTAACATTGTTGAAAATTCGGCCCTTGTAATAGTTCTATCCGGTTTAAAGGTTCCATCTTCATACCCTGATACAAAACCTAAATTAACTGCATTTTTAATCCATTCTTTTGCCCAATGATCATTGATGTCAGAAAACAAAATTGTGCTGTCACTTACCTTTACAGCCCCGGTATCTTGTATTGTGTAAATATTTTCATCATTTTCAACATCCTCTGTATCGTCGGATATGTCTGAATTCTCAATATCTTCAATATTTTTTGTATCATCAGCTGTGTTGGTATCTTCAATTGTGTCGTTATTTAAAATATCATCAAGGACATTAGCATTAACCTCTAAATTCATGCTGATTGCTATTAAAGCACAAAGGCTGAAAGCTGCTATTTTTTTTATTATATTTTTCATATTACCTCCTTATCTCATATATTAGACTGAATAGAGTTAACATTTGTTCCAAGCATGGAAACCTTATTCTGTATCTTCATACCCCTAATCATTCTATATTTTTTTAAAAAGAAAGTAAACAGGTAATATAAGACAAGCTTCAGGACATAATTGTTGACTTAACTGTGTAAAATAAACTATAATAAAGAATAAAAGAAATAAGGAAGAGCTATGGATGAAGTATTTATGAGGGAAGCCTTGAATGAAGCATACAAGGCATATGAAATAAATGAGGTTCCCATCGGTGCCGTAATAGTGAAGGACGGAGAAGTTATCGGCAGAGGTTTCAATCAAAAGGAAACATTAAAGGATGCCACTCTCCACTCTGAAATAACAGCTATAAAAGAGGCTTGCAAAAACTTGGGAGGATGGCGTCTTCCCGGATGTACCATGTATGTAACCTTGGAGCCATGCCCCATGTGCGCCGGTGCAATAGTCAATTCAAGAATTGAAAGATTGGTAATAGGGGCTAAGGATTTAAAAACCGGTGCATGCGGCTCTGTTTTGGATATTACAAACAATCAAAAATTAAATCATCAGCCTAAGGTTTTATTTGGTGTATTGGAGAAAGAATGCACTATTATATTACAAGATTTCTTTATAAAGCTTCGAAAAAAAATATAGGAGGTTCTTATGGAGAGATACCCTATGCTTGAAATTAATTTAAAAAAGCTCTATGATAATACAAAAATAGTTACAAAATTATGCTATGACAATGGAATTAAAGTTGCAGGAATAATTAAAGGATTCGGCGGAATTGTGGAAGGTGCCGAAGAAATGGCAAAAGGAGGTTGCTGTCAAATAGGCAGCTCAAGAATTGAACAATTAAGAGCTTTGAAGGAGCGGGGATGTGATTTGCCTCTGTTATTAGTGAGAATCCCCATGATGTGTGAAATTGAAGATGTAGTTAAATACAGTGATATATCCTTGGTTTCTGAAAAAGAAACTTTGAATTTATTGAATAAAGAAGCAAAAAAACAAAAGAAGATATACGGCGTTGTGCTTATGTATGATTTGGGGGACTTAAGAGAAGGAGTATTCTTAAAAGAAGAGCTTATTCAATTAGCCAAATACGTTGAATATGAGCTAAATTATCTTTATCTTGAAGGCATAGGGACAAATTTAAGCTGTTATGGCTCAGTGGCTCCAACTACTGAAAATTTAAGCCGCTTAGCAACGGCAGCTACAGAAATAGAAGAAATATTAAACCGTAAACTAAACATAATATCCGGAGGCGGAACTACCACCTTGCCTCTCATGGTAAGAGGAGGTGTTCCAAAGAAAATAAATCATCTTCGAATTGGAGAAGGTATAAATAATACACAGGACCTGCCTCTTTACTGGGATACAAATATTGAAGGATTAGACCCTGATGTGTTTATTTTAAAGGCTCAAATTGTGGAGTTGAATGAAAAACCAACTTACCCCATTGGGCAATTAATGGTGAATGCTTTTGGAGACCTGCCTCATTACGATGACCGAGGAATTAGAAAAAGAGCAATTATTGCATTGGGGAACCAGGATTTAGGAGATTCATCAAGACTTGTTCCAAGGGATAAGAATATGATTGTTTTAGGAGCCAGCAGCGACCATACCATATTGGATATTCATGACTGTGAAAGACAATATAAATTGGGAGATATAGTTGAATTCAATATTTTGTACCAAGCAATGCTGATGACCGGATTGTCAAATTATGTACATAAAAAAACAATTAGGTATTAAATTTTACTATATAGAAAATGAGGAGGTGGAATCATGCCGATTATTCAGGTGGAAATGCTAAAGGGAAGGACCATTGAACAAAAACGAGAAATGGTTAAGGAAATAACTGAAGTTATATCAAGGACTGCCAATTGTCCAAAGGAAGCTGTAAGGATTGTAATAAGAGAAATGGAATTTGAAAACTTCGGAATAAATGGAGAACTTAGATGTGATATTTAAAACTGACCATATTCTTCAGACTGAAATAGGGAATTAATAATAACCGTTGAGCTTCTACGGTTATTTATTTTCACAATTATTATGCTGTAAGTTCAATTATTCTTCATTTTTAAAGCATTCAAACACAGAAACCAATATTGAAGCTATCAAAATAATTTGTTGATTATTGTCATAACATAGGCTATAATTATATTAATTAAATATAAACTGCATCAATATAATATGGATAATATGGTTCCAAAGTTTCTACCAAACAACCGTAAATTGTTTGACTATTGATACTATTATTCTATTGGTGCGAGTAGTTACAGACTGTTCGCATTTTTTCTTTCTTGGTGCAGAGTTTATAAAAATAGGAGGATGTAATGAAAAAACTATTATGTATCATTTTAGTTCTGATGTTGGCACTTATACTTCTGACTTCATGCGGAAATAATGAACAGCAACAACCTGCACCTGAGGGACAGGAAGCTTCAGGAGAAGGAATTTTTCCTGCCATTGCCAAAGAAGATATTAAGGTAGGAGTAATACATATTGGAAATCCTGCTGATGGTTCAGGTTATTCCTTTGCACATGATCAGGGAATAGTAGCTATGCAGAATGCATTAGGCCTTGATGACAGCCAGATAATTCGTAAAAACAATGTTAATGATACAGACCCGACAGCTACTGAAGCAGCAATGCTTGAATGTATTGAAGAAGGAGCGCACATCATTTTTGGTACAAGCTGGGGATACATGGATACCATGGAAGCATTAGCCGAGGAATATCCTGATGTAATATTTTCACACGGTTCCGGGTATAAAAGTAATGACAGAAACTTTAACAACTATTTTGGGAGAATCTATCAGGCAAGATACCTTTCAGGTATTGCAGCCGGATTAAAAACAGAAAGTAATTTGCTTGGATATGTAGCAGCAATGGGTAAGGATAATTCAGAGGTAACAGGAGGTCTTAATGCATTTGCAATGGGAGCATATTCCGTTAACCCTGAAGCAAAAGTTTATGTCAAGGTTACAAACAGTTGGTATTCACCAGAGGAAGAAACAAATGCAGCAAAAGCACTGATTGCCGAAGGCTGTGACGTAATAGCCCAGCACTGTGACACTCCAAACCCTCAATTGGAAGCAGAGAAAGCAGGGGTATTTGGCATAGGTTATAATTCAGATATGTCAAAGGATGCTCCAAAGGCTACCATTACATCAGCAGTATGGAATTGGGGAGCTTATTATACATGGGCTGTTGAGCAAGTTATAAACGGAACATGGAATAGTGAAAACTATTATGGCGGTATGAAGGAAGGTATGGTTGACATTTCACCCATAAATGAAAGTATAGCTGCAGAAGGCACAGCTGAAAAAATCGAAGAAGCCAGACAGTCTATAACTGATGGAACATTTAATGTGTTTGATGGAGTAATAGAAACAAATGACGGCTCAACAGTGGGAGAAGAAGGGAAAACACTTGATGACGGAACCATTACCGGCGGAATAAACTGGTATTTCAAAACAGTTGAAGAAAAATAATTATTAGAAATTGGGGGTTGGTTGTTGCCAACCCCTTAGTACGGTGTCATTATGAGGGTTATAGCCCAAAAGATGACTTAAAAAGGAGATTATGTTGAAAATTAGTGAAACAAATTATGCCATAGAACTTAAGGGCATCACAAAAACCTTTGGTAAAGTAATTGCAAACGAAAATGTAAACCTCGGCATCAAATACGGAGAAATTCTTGCCTTGTTGGGAGAAAACGGCTCCGGAAAAACTACATTGATGAATATTTTATCCGGTATTTACTATGCAGATGAAGGATCCATATGCATTGATGGAACAGAGGTTTCCATAACAAATCCAAATGAAGCTATCAATTTAGGCATAGGAATGATTTATCAGCATTTTAAATTGGTCGAAATATTCAGTGCAATGGATAATATTGTATTAGGCACAAGAGGGAGATATGTAAAAAACAGTGCTTTAAGAGAAGAAATCCTTGAAATGAGCAATAAATTCGGTTTAGAAATAGTGCCTGATAAAAAAGTTTACAATATGTCCGTAAGCGAAAAACAGACCATTGAAATAATGAAAGTCCTGTATAGGGGGGCAAAGATATTAATTTTAGACGAACCCACTTCAGTTCTCACACCTCAGGAAACAGAAAAGCTGTTTGTAATACTTCGTAGAATGAAAGAGCAAGGGAATGCAATAATTATTATAACACATAAACTCCATGAGGTATTAGCCATAAGTGACAGGGTCGCAATACTTCGAAAGGGCCAGGTTGTTGATACGGTCAATACACGAGATACAAATGAGAAAGAGCTTACCGAGCTGATGGTAGGAAGACCCATCAGCCTTGAAATAAACCGACCTGAGACAATAAACAGAAAAACTGTATTAAAAGTAGTAGACCTTTCTGTAATTAATGAGGATGGTACAAAAGGGTTAAATAATATTAATTTTAACTTAAAAAGCGGAGAAATATTAGGTGTTGCAGGAGTAGCAGGCAGCGGACAAAGAGAATTGTGCGAAACAATTGCAGGACTTATGGAAGCTAAGGCTGGAGCAATATTATACAATAAAGAAAATATTATAGGGAAAACTCCCGATGAAATAATAAATTTAGGCATAAGCATGTCTTTTGTGCCTGAGGACAGATTAGGCATGGGGTTGGTCGGCTCCATGGACATGGTAGACAATATGCTGCTTAAATCATACAAAAAAAATAAAGGTTTTATAATCGATAAGAAACCATCTAAGGAGTTAGCGGAAGAATTGGTTGATAAACTCAGCATCATAACTCCCGGCATTGAAACCCCGGTGAGAATGCTGTCCGGAGGAAATGTTCAGAAGGTTCTTTTGGGAAGAGAAATTGAATCGGAGCCCAATGTTCTTATTACCGCATATCCTGTAAGAGGCCTTGATATAAATTCATCCTATATAATTTACGATTTATTAAATGAACAAAAGAAAAAGAATGTTGCAATACTATTTATAGGGGAAGATTTAGATGTTCTCTTGGAGCTATCTGACAGAATTATGGTATTATGCCACGGTGAAGTAATGGGTCTTGTAGATGCAAAAAATACTTCCAAGGAAGAAATAGGACTTATGATGGCAGGGAAAAAGATGGAAGGAGTTGACTCAGATGAATAGCAAAAGTCATGTACCTTTTATCAGGACTGTAAAAATATCCGAGCGCTCCGGCAAGGACACCATTAAAATCAGAATAGCTGCCTTTGTATTGGCACTTACGGCAGGAGGCTTATTCATATTGTTTTTGGGATATAATCCATTGGAACTGTACGGTACCATTATATCCGGAGCATTTCGAAGCAAAATGGCATTTCAGGCGACAATTAGATTTATGATACCCTTATTAATGTCATCCTTGGGCGTGGCTTTGGCATTTAAAATGAGGTTTTGGAATATAGGTGCAGAAGGTCAGATAATTGTCGGGGCTGTCTGTGCTTCATATTTTGCTCTCTTTCACGATAATTGGCCTCACTTTTTATTATTGATTGTTATGTTTGCTGCAGGAGCCATAGGCGGAGGTCTGTGGGGTTTAATACCTGCTTACTTTAAATCAAAATATGACACTAATGAAACACTTTTTACCTTGATGCTTAATTATATAGCATTGCACATTATCACCTATCTGCGTGATGGTCCTTGGAAGGACCCGGGCTCCTCAGGATTCCCAAAAATTGCACGATTTACTTCTAACGCTCAGTTGGACAAGGTTTTAGGTGTGCATTTCGGGTGGATTATTGCACTGATTTTGCTTGTTCTTGTATTCATATATCTTAAATATACAAAGCATGGATATGAAATAAGCGTGGTAGGTGAGAGCAAGTCTACTGCTAAATATGCAGGGATGAATGTAAAAAAAATAATACTTCGAACCATGGTTATAAGCGGCGGGATTTGCGGCATTACAGGCATGATTCAGGCAGCAGGTTCAGACATGACCTTGGCCTCTTCCGTTGCAGGAGGGGTAGGCTTTACTGCCATAATAGTATCCTGGCTGGCATATCTAAATCCATTTGGCATACTCTTGGTTTCATTCTTGTTCAGCGTTCTTGAAAAGGGCAGCAGTGTAATGCAATCTACCTACGGATTGTCAACATACTTTGCAAGTGTGCTGCAGGGTATAATATTGTTTTTCATTTTAGGATGCGAATTTTTTATAAGATATAAATTTGTACTGACCAAAAAAGGAGGCAAATAATATGTTTATAAAATTTTTAATTGCTGCGGTATTTGCAGGAACACCTCTGCTATTTGGAACAGTAGGAGAAATTATGAATGAAAGAGCCGGACATCTGAACCTTGGAGTGGAAGGAATGATGGCTATGGGCGCTTGTGCGGGATTCATGGCAGGATTCTTTTATGATAGCATTTCTATTGCTCTTTTGGCAGCTTTTTTGGCAGGTATGTTAGGTGCCTTAATTTATGCAGTTTTAACAATAACCTTTATGGCAAATCAAAATGTTACAGGTCTTACCCTTGCAATTTTCGGTGTAGGTATATCAAATTTTGCGGGTGAATTTATGCTTGTGAATTCTGCTTCAAATTCTTTAAAGCTTCCTGAGCAAATAACTGCACAAATAAGCAATATAAACATTCCGGGCTTGAGCACCATTCCGGTTTTGGGACCCTTGTTCTTCCAATATAATATTTTTGTATATTTAGGAGTACTAATTGCCATAACTTGCGGCATATATTACAGTCGCACAAAGACAGGACTTAATGTGAGAGCAATCGGAGAAAATCCCGGTGCAGCAGATGCAGCGGGAATAAAAGTAACAAAATTAAAATATATCAATGTACTAATGGGCGGCGGTATATGCGGCATAGGAGGAGCATACTGCTCCATGATTATCAACGGCGGTGTATGGATGAACAATCCGGTAAACGGTCAGGGGTGGATAGCCGTGGCACTTGTTATATTTGCTTCATGGAAGCCCTTTAGAGCAATTTTCGGTTCATTCATATTTGGAGCATTCAATATTCTAAAATATTATTTTCCAAAAACAATTATTACTATCCCCAATGCATTTTATGACATGCTCCCCTTTGTTATTACAGCCTTGGTATTGGTGGTAACTTCTATCAGAAAATCAAAAGAAAACCAACAGCCCGCAAGCTGCGGAGTAAATTATTTCCGGGAAGAACGATAGAACTAAGCCGTTATATGACGGCTTTTTTTATACTAAACTCATTTTTTCAATTCACATCAGCATATCTATGTTATACTATTATTGTGTTATTTTGTATTTTCATAGTTCCATTTCCATATATTTATGTATATTACTTTGTCAAAATCAAAAACTACTTGAATGGAGGCATTATGAAACGAGTAATAATTATTTTTGCATTATCTATTTTATTGACCGGCTGCAACAATGCATTTTCTGATGTTACTGAAATTGAAACAGTAAATTTACAAAACGGTGACAGTGCAATAATTCCAAAAGAAAGCAAGGATGCTGAAAAAATTTTAGATGCAATCAATAAAAAGGATAAATCACAAGATGATATATCTTCTTTGTTGAAGTATGAAATTATACTGAAAAAAGACAATAATAAAGAAGTTTACAAGCTATATTTGGATTTGGATAATTTAGCTGCATACCTTGCAAAAGACGAAACATTGTATAAGGTTAAGGACAATGCCGCTAAACCATTGTTTTTGAGCGATGCTTTTTCCTACATATATCTTTCATCAATATATGAATCATATATTGAGCTAAACGGAGAAAAGTTAAGCCCTGATATTGAATATAACTGGAACAGCAAAAATATCGAAGGACATTTTGTAAATAACAAAGGTATATTGACCGGAAATCACAAAAATAATAATAAAATACAAGTATCACAAACCGGCTCCATAGATATAATCCACGAAAAACAGCCGGATAACCAAGTAATAAGAATTTATAACCAAGGAAGTTTAATAAATACAGGGAAAGATTTACAAGATCTTATCAACAATATAAAAAGCGACGGTGAATACTATATTGAATGTGAAAGTCAGTGGCACTATAAGGAAGGACTTAAGTCTTATGGAAGTAAAACATTAAAATTCACTGCATCTGTAGATATACCTGCAGATATTAACATTATTACAAAGGAAAATTACCCAGGTAATATTTTGTTGATTTCTGTCGAAAATTTAAATGCCGATGAAACAATAAAATTAATTACAGATGCTGTTAAAATTGACAACGATATTTATACCTACAAGGATAAAAATTATTATGTGATTCCGATAGACCTATATATACAAGCCGGTGAGCACAAGGTAACAGCTGTCGTAAATGAAGGAAGAGAAAATGAATATACCTTGGAAAGAACCTTGATTGTGTTAAATAAAGGTTTTAAAACCCAATATCTTACAGTGAGTGAAGAAATGAATGAAACCAACAATGATAATACTGCAATTTATGAATTCGTCCAGCTTGTAAAGCCTGCCAGAACAGAGTCGGTAAAGGAAAAGCTCTGGGAAGGTACATTTATAATGCCTGTTGAAGGCGAACTTACAACGGACTTTGCTGAAATAAGATATGTAAACAATGAACCCTCTTCATCCAGACATTCAGGTCTTGATTTAGCAGCCCCCAAGGGTACTCCTGTCATGGCTCCCAATAACGGAAGAGTGACATTTTCCATGGAGGGGCTTCTTTCTCCCGGCAATACGGTTGTAATAGACCATGGAATGGGGCTTTTTACTTCTTACTACCACTTAGATACAATTAATGTAAAAAAGGGAGATCAGGTTAAAAAGGGAGATATTATAGGAACTGTAGGAACCACAGGATTTTCGACAGGACCTCATTTGCATTATGCTGTAAGCATATACAATACCTATGTAAATCCATATCAAACCTTAAGCGGTATAATTGATTAAAAGTGTTTGCCATGCATTATTTTGTGGTATATTATTAATATAAAGTATAAGGAGGTAGTAATGGAATATGTAGGATACGCTTGGCTTGGATTAGTGGTTGCTTGTATAATAATCGAAGCTATGACCGTTAGCTTGACAACTATATGGTTTGCTATCGGTGCTCTTGTTGCATGGCTGGTTTATTTGATTGGTTTGGGGATTGAAGTACAAATAGTGGTATTTTTGTTGGTTTCCATAATATGCCTTATATTTACAAGACCTATTGCAATGGAAAAATTCAAGGTCGGAAGAGTGAGGACCAATGCTGAATCCTTGATAGGCCAGTCCTATAAGGTTAAATCAACAATTGATAATATCAATAATACCGGAACAGTAGATGTGAAAGGTCAAATATGGTCTGCAAGGTCTCTTGATGACCAAGTAATTGAAAAGGATGAAATTGTAGTAATTAGAAATATTGAAGGCGTTAAGCTTATAGTTGAGAAAAAATAAGGAGGAAATATGGAATATCTAGGATTTATTCTATTATTAGCAATAGTAGTTGTATTGCTTGCAGCAAATATCAGAATAGTACCACAGGCATATGCCTATGTTATAGAACGTTTAGGAGCTTACCAAGCAACATGGAGCGTTGGAGTACATGTAAAGGTTCCTTTGATTGACAGGGTAGTAAAGAAAATATCTCTTAAGGAGCAGGTAATTGATTTTCCGCCTCAGCCTGTTATTACTAAGGATAATGTTACAATGCAGATAGACACGGTAATATTTTTCCAGATTACCGACCCCAAATTTTACACTTACGGAGTTGAAAGACCCATATCTGCAATTGACTATTTAACTCAAACAACATTAAGAAATATTATTGGTGATTTGGAGCTTGATGAAACATTGACTTCAAGAGAAATAATAAATACACAAATGCGTGCTGTATTAGATGAGGCAACTGACCCCTGGGGTATAAAGATTAATCGCGTTGAAGTTAAGAATATATTGCCACCTAAAGAAATTCAAAATGCAATGGAAAAACAAATGAAGGCTGAAAGAGAAAAAAGGGAATCCATATTAATTGCTGAAGGACAAAAAAGTTCAGCCATTTTGGTAGCTCAAGGGAATAAGGAATCCATGATACTTCAGGCAGAGGCAGAAAAACAAGCAGCAATTTTAAGGGCAGAAGCTAAAAAGGAAGCTTCCATACGAGAAGCAGAAGGTGAAGCGGAAGCAATTTTAAGCATTCAAAGAGCAACAGCCGAAGGGTTAAAGATGATAAAAGATGTCGAGCTTAACAAGGAAGTTCTGACTTTCAAA
Organism: Tissierellia bacterium; assembly: GCA_012519555.1. Lineage (GTDB taxonomy): Bacteria > Bacillota > Clostridia > Tissierellales > Sedimentibacteraceae > Sedimentibacter. The sequence goes on from JAAYPY010000041.1 coordinate 15,129, forward strand.
AGCTTTGAAAGCTTCGAAAAAGTTGCAAACGGTCAGGCTACAAAGATAATAGTACCTTCTGAAATCCAGAGCCTTGCAGGACTTTCAAAAGCTTTGACCGAAACAATTAATGAAGAATAATTTGGACACGAAAGTGTCCCTTTTTTATCTGAATATGTCTTTTGAAAAAGTTATTTTACCTCTGTTTTGTATATACTTATCAGCCATAATACACTGCACAACCAATACAATGCCTAATGCCGTAATGATATCACCGATACTTACCACGAACCAATTTCCTACAGGAATTATATTACCTAAATAGCTGAGTGTTGCAGTTTCCGAAGAAGTAAAAAATAACAGCTTGCCCTTGTTTAACAGTTCAACTGCTTCTGCACCGTATATTTGTCCAGCAGCTTGAGGTGACAGAGGAAATTTGAATTTGTTGGTAAAAAAAGACAATAGGTTCAAACCAAGTCCAATCAGTGGGATAAACATATACTTTATGCTTAGATTTGCTATTAAAAATAATCCTGTTAAAACCATTGATCCAATAAGAAATGTAGAGTATAAAAATGATTCATAGTCATAAAGACCCAAGTTTATAACAATTATACCTAAGTAAAACAAAGCTGAAATATAAATCAAGGGTATGAAATTGAAATCAACATATGATAGTCTGCTTATCTTTCCTCTTCTGATGTAGCCAACAATTATTCCGAATATTAAAGCTTCAAGAAACATATTTGCCTCCATTTCTAAGAGTTATAATAATTTTACAATATATATTGAATTATAGCAACCATAATTGACAAAAAAAGGTACTATTCTACATACAAAGTTAATTATTAATATTTATTTGTTGCACCTATAATAATATTTAATAAAGTCAGCATTAATAAATGA
>JAAYPY010000042.1 GCA_012519555.1 Tissierellia bacterium
ACAATTTCCGAATTAAGCGGATTTATGCCTGTTGTTTCCGTATCAAAACACACTTCTTTATGCTTTCGTGCCTCTGCAATCATTTCTGCCATATCTTTTTCATCAGTTATCAGCCGGTAATCATGATGAATCTCTTTTATTGTCTGCTTTAATGTTGCAGATTGCTCCGGTTCGTCAGCTGAAAAAAGAGTTCCCTGCAATGGCAACTGCTGTGAAGATTCAGATTTAGCTGTATCTTCAGATGGTATTTTACCGGTCTCTGAGAGGATCTTATTCGCCATTGTTCTGAACTCCAATTCCTCAAACAGGCTTTTTAACTCATTTACATCTGGCAGATCCCTTAGAAGTTTATCCTCATCCAGGTCAACCGGTACATTTATTTCAATTGTGACAAGTTTTTTCGAGAGTTCTATTTTCTCTCTATTCTCAATAATTATCTCTTTAAGTTTCCCCTTAAGAGTATCGGTATGTCTGAATAACTCTTCAACAGATCCATATTCCGAAATCAGTTTAACAGCGGTCTTTGGTCCGACACCAGGGGCTCCCGGTATATTATCGGAAGCATCACCCATAAGAGCAAGGATATCAATTACCTGTTCCGGCCGTTCAACTGAAAACTCCTTCTTAATATCATCAACACCCCATTGTATAGCTTCATTACCACTGCGTGCGGGCTTATACATGAAAATCCTGTCATTAACAAGCTGTGCATAGTCTTTATCAGGAGTCATCATATATGTAATGAACCCTTTTTCAGAAGCTTTTTTTGCCAGTGTTCCTATTATATCATCAGCTTCAAATCCCGGATAATCAATCACTGGTATTCTATATGCCTCAATAAGTCTTTTTATATAAGGAACCGCCTTCCTTATATCTTCCGGAGTTTCGTCACGGTTGGCTTTATATTCACTGAACATTTTATGCCTGAAAGTCGGGCCGGGGGAATCAAATACAACTGCTATATGTGATGGTTTCTGTTTTTGAAGCACCTCCTCCAGGGTTAGAAGAAAACCAAATATTGCAGAGGTATTAAGTCCTTTTGAGGTGACCCTCGGATTCTTAATGAATGCATAATATGATCTGAAAATCAATGCATAAGCATCCAGTAAAAATAGTTTCTTTTCTTTGTTATCTGACATATTATCTGTTATTATCTGAAGCAAACCACTCTGCATACGATTTTGAAGTTTCATATAACTTCAGGCTATGTAATCTAACACCCCGGGGTAATTCACCAGACAGCCTTCCGACAAAATCAGTTATAAGATTCTCACATGTAGGTTGATACTCAACAATTAATGTATTGCCAAAAGTTGTTTTGAGCATCTCTGTTTTTTCTTTCTGAAAATCCTTACTAATTACAACTGAATGGTCGAACAAACTGATAATTTTTCTATTTACAATCTCATTCAGATCTGTAAAATCAATCACCATCCCATTTTTCGGATTATCCGTATCTTTTAACGGAATTCCTGAAACTGTTACAAATAATCTGTATGAATGTCCATGCACATTTTTACAGGGACCATCATAACTGCCCAGTACATGAGCCATTTCAAATGAAAATTCCCTTGTTACCCTAATTATATGATCCATTATTTTAATTCCGGTTTTTAGTTCAAATTAAGACATTCTGTCGGACTAATTTCAAAAGAATATATATCCGGCAAATGAACAAAACAATATAATAAATGTTTCTGAATGAGTTATAATTAATTCATTACCTTTGCAGACTAATTTTTACCAAGCCATATATGGACGAAAATACACCCAAACTGACTTTTCCTTCTTTATTTAATTCAACTTTAAGCAGGTGTGAAAATTCACCTTCATATGCTTTCGTTGGTGAAGAACCTATTACATACAGAACTGCTGCTCAAAGAATAAGTTCTGTTACCGCCTTTCTTGAACAGGCAGGTATACTTCCCGGCGACAGGGTGGCAATACTAAGTGCAAATATGCCAAACTGGGCAATAACATATTTTGGAATTACTTTTATGGGAGCTGTTGTAGTTCCGATTTTGCCAAATTTTTCTCCGATTGAAATTGCTAATATCCTTGAGCATTCTGAATCTAAAGCGGTATTTGTCTCTTCCGGACTTATCAGTAAAATTTCTGAATTTAAATCTTCCTTCCTTACGACACGTATACAGATGGAAGATTTTACTGTAATAAAATCTGACAAGCCTTCTCTTGAATTTATGCCGGGTTCATTACCAATGCAGGTTTATAATGTTGAAGAAGACAGTATTGCTTCGATAATTTATACCTCTGGAACAACAGGGAGATCGAAAGGAGTAATGCTTACTCATAAAAATATTTCATTTAACGCTATAAAAGGAAGGCGCATTCAATATCTTGATGAGAATGACAGGATCCTTTCAGTTTTACCCTTATCCCATACTTATGAAAACACCCTGGGATTAATTTTACCGATGCTTTCAGGATCGTGCGTATATTATTTGCGTAAACCCCCTACTCCCGCAGTTCTTATTCCGGCACTGGAAATAGTAAAGCCTACGGCTATGCTCACTGTTCCATTGATAATTGAAAAAATATACTTCAATAAGATACTTCCCACATTCAATGAAAAAATGATTCTAAAGTTTCTTTATAAGATCAGTTTTATAAGAAAGCTTATGAATAGAGTGGCAGGTAAAAAACTAATGAAAACATTCGGAGGGCAGATAAAATTCTTCGGAATAGGCGGGGCAAAACTTAACAGTACTGTGGAGAAGTTCCTCCGCGAGGCAAAATTCCCGTATGCGATTGGTTATGGACTAACAGAAACATCTCCTCTTCTTGCCGGAGCAAATCCCAGTAAAACTGTTTTTGAATCAACTGGCCCGGCAATAGAAGATATTGAAGTAAAGATCAACAACCCTGATCCAAAAACCGGGGAAGGAGAGATCTGGGCCCGTGGCGCAAGTATTATGAAAGGCTATTACAAGGAACCTGAAATGACAGTCCAGGTACTTACCTCCGATGGCTGGTTTAAAACCGGAGATCTTGGCATTATGGACAAAAGGAATTATCTATTCATTAAAGGAAGGCTGAAAAATATGATTGTCGGAGCCAGCGGAGAGAATATTTATCCGGAAGAAATTGAATCAATAATCAATAATTTCAAATTTGTTATTGAATCTCTTGTAATTCAGCAAAAAGGCAAACTTGTGGCCCTTGTACATTTCAATATGGAAGAAATCGAAAAGAAATACCAGGTTTTCAAACAGGATATGACAGACAAGCTTGAGGATAAAAAGAAGGAATTACTTGAAGAACTTAAGGAATATGTAAATACTCATGTGAGCAAATTCAGTCAGATTTATCGTGTTGAAATTCAGACTTCTCCATTCCAAAAAACAGCAACTCTTAAAATAAAAAGATTTCTTTATACATAAAAATGTGGGGTATTGAATTCAACACCCCACCCCTGCTTTAATAGCCTGGCTTTTATTTCATAGCCCGTTTATATCTTCTGCTTACTTCATCCCAGTTTATTATATTCCAGATATTATCTACATAATCGGCTCTCTTGTTTTGGAATTTAAGGTAATAGGCATGCTCCCACACGTCAATTGTAAGAAGAGGCATTCCCTTTATGGGTGATATATCCATTAAAGGATTATCCTGGTTCGGTGTACTTCCTATCGCCAGATTCTTATCCGCAGTCAGGTAAAGCCAGCCCCAGCCACTTCCAAACTGTGTTTTGCATGCTGTGCTGAGATCATCCTTCAGCTTATCAAAAGAACCAAAGGTCGTATCAATAGCACTTGTCAATTCAGCAGATGGTTTGGAGGAACCTTTTCCAAGATTGTCCCAGAAAAGCACATGATTAAAAAATCCTCCTCCGTTGTTTCTAACAGCATTTCCGGCTTTTGAAATTTCTCCAAAAACTTTTTCTATAGGCATATTTTCATATGCCGTACCTTTAATTGCATTTACATAGTTATTAAAATAAGTCCTGTGATGCCTGTCATAATGGATCTCTACAGTTTTTGCATCCATATAAGGCTCCAATCCGTCATAGGCATATGGTAATGACGGGAGTTCAAGGGTTTGTAAATTACTCATTGTTATACTTTTTAAATTATTTCCTTTACATGAACTGGCTTCGCTGAAAAGTATTGTAGCTGCGGCTCCGAGTCCAATATTTTTAATAAAATTTCTCCGTTTCATATATAATATATATTATTAGAAGTTTAACAAATCTTCGTATAATATGTTCATTAATGATAAACTTTTTATAAATGTACATGAAAAATCCCGATTAACACACAGACATGACTTAATGTTCAGCATATTTTGTCTAAACCAAACTCACAAGAGAGACTCGCAATTCAAAAGGCGATATTAATTATAAAGAATTTATAGGAGATATTTATTGAAAAAACCATTGCCCGATGCAACTTTATATATCATTTTCCGTTATAAAATAATTAATAAAATTCAACATATGAAAAAGATTGTCGTTTTTTTGTCTTTGGGAATCATTTTATCTTGTTTATTAACAAGTTGTAAAAAAGATAAAGGTGATCCACCTGTTCTTCCTCCAATTGAATCATTTAATATCGATTTTTCAAATTTTGAATCGGGAAAAAAATCTGCTGACATATTACTACCGAAGGGTATAGAAAATATCAATTGGCAGTTTACAGCTGGTGTTGCCGGATGTTTCCAGGCTTTAATTGTAACTACTCTTGCAGTACCTATCACGGCTTTTGAAAATGCTATTGATCAAAAACCAACATACTTAAGGGAAAAAACATGGCAGTGGAGTTATAATGTTACTTTTTTGAATGTTACTTATAAAGCAAGGCTTACAGGAGAAATCAGAAACACTGATGTGAAATGGGAAATGTACATTACAAGGGAAGGTTCCGGGGGTTTTGCCGAATTCCTTTGGTTCGAAGGTACTTCAAAGATTGATGGGACTGAAGGTCAATGGATTCTGAATCACAGTTCCCAATTCAAGGAACCTTTACTAAAAATTGACTGGACAATGAGCGGGAATTCTGTGAATTATATTAAATATACATACGAAAGATCTCTCGATAATGACAAAAATACTGATCCTAATAAATCAAGTTACATTGAATATGGCAAGGTTTCCGGAACATTGGATTCCTATTATAAAATCAAATACTATAATACTCTTAAATTTTCGGAACTAAATGTTGAATGGAGTTCAATATTCAGGAATGGCCGGGTTAAGTGTTTTGATTTCTTCGGAAACCTAGAATGGCATTGTTGGGATGGAAATTATATCAACGTAGATTGTTAAGAACTAACTGGTTTTTAATATTCCGGTTTAATTAAACTTTTTTTTACTATTTTGCTCCACTTAAACCGAGAACAATGTCAGTGGGGAAAAAGGCTTTATTGTTAATCTTTTGCATTCTGATCACCGACCAAGTCTTAAAGATATGGGTTAAGACGCACATGATAATTGGAGAAGAAATCCCTCTTATTGGCAATTGGTGCATGCTGCATTTTATTGAAAATAATGGTATGGCATTTGGCATGGAAATGGGCGGCAAGACAGGAAAGATCCTCTTAAGCCTTTTTAGGATATTTGCAATTATTGCAATATCCTGGTTTCTTTATTCACTTATCCGTAAAAAAGCATATTCTGGTCTTATATTTGCTGTCAGTGCCATTCTTGCAGGTGCAATAGGAAATATGATCGATTCTGCCTTTTATGGTATGATCTTCACTGAAAGTTATTCCCAACCCGCAATTATGTTTTCCGGGGAAGGAGGATATTCATCATTTCTGCAGGGAAGAGTTGTTGATATGTTTTATTGTCCTATTATAAATACCCAGTGGCCTGATTGGTCACCTTTCAGAGCAGGAGAATCATTCATTTTTTTCAGGCCGATATTCAATATAGCTGATTCGGCAATTACCTGTGGTGTGCTTTCGATCCTGCTGTTCCAGAAAAGAATGTTCCGGGATTTTAATTAAAAGTAAGTGAGTCTACTTTCGAACAACAATAAATCATTATTTACTGAATTCTTTAATACAATTAAGCAAGGATTCCGGATTCTTACATTTTAAGAAATAGGAGATATTTCTTCCCTTCCGTTTGGAAGATATAGCCGTAGCTTTTTCAAAATTTTCAAGATTAAGATATTTATATTTAACAAACAAGGTACAATAGTTTGACAACAAAGCACCAGAGGAAGCAAAGCGTTGAAGTGAAATTGCTATATTTGAACAAATAAGAAGTCTATGTCGGTCCTAGACGAAATCAGAAAACCGGTTGAAAAGGAGATGGATGAATTTGAATCGTACTTCAACAGGACCATGCAAAGCAATATCCCTCTTCTTAAAATAATTCTCAATTATATATTGCGACGAAAAGGGAAACAGATGAGACCTCTGCTTGTATTTCTCACCGCAGGACTTAACGGGAAAATTGCAGAATCGACATATGTGGCTGCTACATTGATAGAGCTTCTTCATACGGCTTCTCTTGTACATGATGATGTTGTTGATGATGCAAATGAAAGAAGAGGAGCTCTGTCAATAAAAGCTTTGTGGAATTCAAAAATCGCAGTTCTCGTTGGCGATTATATGCTTTCACAGGGATTAATTATAAGTCTTGAAAAATCAAGATTTGAAATGCTTGAAATTGTCTCAGAGGCTGTAAAGGCAATGACAGAAGGGGAACTGCTTCAACTTCAAAAATCAAGGAAGCTGAACATAAAAGAGCCGGATTATTATAAAATAATCATGAGTAAAACAGCAGCGCTTGTTGCAGCCTGTACTGCAACTGGCGCCCGATCGGCAACTGAAAATTCTGACATTATTCAGCAGATGAAAGAATTTGGAGAAAATATCGGAATTGCATTCCAGATAAGAGATGATCTCCTTGATTATGAAACTAATGGACTAACAGGTAAAATAGTTGGAAACGATATCAAGGAGAGAAAACTGACATTACCTCTGATCCATGCCCTGGAGATTGCTTCTTCATCACAGAAAAAAAAGGTAATGGCCATCGTAAAAAAAAAGAAGAAAACGAAGGATGAAATTAAAGAAGTAATTGATTTTGTGTCTGCTTCCGGAGGCTTGGAATATGCAGAACTTAAAATGAACCTGTTCCGCGACAAAGCTCTGGCAATCCTTGATTCATATCAGGACTGTGATTATAAAAATTCGCTTAAAAAATTCATTTATTATACTACTTCCAGAAATAAATGAGCCTGCCTGTTTTCAAACAGCATCTTCCAGTTTAATCTTGGCAACCTTAATCATGTCAGAATCATAGCACCTTGATCCCAGATAGAACAATACTGCTCCTAATAGAATAAGAACAAACGGAAGTATTAAAAAAGTTATTTCAATATGTGATTTATCATAAATCCTTCCTAGTACTACCGGCGCCATTGATGATCCCAAAGATTCTGAATGATTACAGCAATAGCGTAGAATGTTGCCCGGAGACCAGGATGAATGAAATCCTGTCAATATAATCAAAAATATACAACAAAAAGAACAAAATGAAAATGCAATTGGAATATCTCTTTTCAAAGAGATAACCATCGGCTATTCCAGAATTATTCATAAGATTTTTATCAAAACCTTATACCAGGGAAATCAAAATTAATGTTGATTTTTTTCATGTTTATTAATCTTTATACTTATTTCTGATTATCTTGGAAAATGGTTTTCATGTTATTTAAAGCTTATATTAACAGTTATAATGGTAAACTTTAAGCAAATTAAAGAATTTATTGAATCAGAACTAATTGCAATAATTAGAGTCTTTAGAAAGCTATGAAAATTTGGTTTCATAGCTTTCGGGGAACTTAAAGAAAAGAATATGAATTCACCATCACCCCAGTCAATCATTACGCAAAGGAAATATATAAAACAAGGGTATATAACGACACTATAACAATGCCGTTCAAAGCTTAAGGGATTAATAGCAATAACTCAAAAAAACAGACTATAATTAAACAAACAAAAGAAATCGGGTTAAAACAAAAATATGGCAACAGTCATCGAAAAACAAAGAAGCTCTTGATTTGCTAAAGGAGATGATATTAATTATATTTCCGGACAATGTATTCTTATGTTTTACATTTAATAATATTAATAAACTTCATGTGGGGTTGAAAAAATTCTTTAAAAAATATCCTAAGTAGAATGCGGAGAACATAATGACTGAGAATAAAGAATATACACATGCAATTGAATTTGGCGTCAGGGATTACGAATGCGATATTCAGGGAGTTGTAAATAACGCAAACTATCAGCATTATCTTGAACATGCAAGGCATGAATTTCTGATCTCCAGGGGTATAAGTTTTTCTGCACTTCATAATGAAGGAATAGATCTTATAGTATCGAGGATAGAGATAAACTATAAATATCCTTTAAGAAGTCATGATAAATTTGTTGTAAAATCAGTAATACAAAAAGAAGGAAATGTAAAACTTGTTTTTATCCAGGACATTTACAGACAAACTGATGAAAAACTAATTGTACAGGCAAAGGTTACATGCGCGGCAGTTAAAAATGGAAAACCTATTCGTCCTGAAGCAATATTCGAAAAATTAAAATTAACGTGACTTTAAACTTGTTACTATGAATAAGAAAAAAATCACAAGAAGAGAATTTGTCTCATACGCAGCAGCCGGAACCGGCACTCTGCTGATTGGCGATTTTATGGGATATACTCCTATAGCAGAGCAGGCAAATCCTCTGAGACAAATAACACTTGGAAAAACCGGAATAAAAACAACCCTGCTTGGAATGGGAACCGGATACAATGGTTATAATAACAGTTCAAGTATTACAAGATCTGGTATAGCAGAAAAAATTATAAAATATGCCTACGACAAAGGTATCCGCTTCTTTGACTGTGCAGATAACTATGGAACACATACCTATACTGCAAAGGCTCTGAAAGGGATCCCAAGAGAAAATTATATAATTAATACAAAAATTATGCTTAACCAGAAAGCTCTTTCGGACCCTAAAATTTCGAATGCCAATTTAATTATTGATCGTTTCAGAAAAGAACTTAATACTGATTATATCGATATCGTACAACTACACCTCATGACAAGCGGTAGCTGGACTGATGAATATAAGCGACAAATGGACACACTCGATTCACTTAAAGCCAAAGGCATCATTCGTGCTCATGGTGCTTCTATCCACTCCCTTCCGGCAATGGAAGCCGCTGCAGCCAGTCCCTGGGTTGATGTGATACATGTTCGTATTAATCCCTTTGGCGCCTCAATGGACACACCTAAACCGGAGGCAGTTACACCTGTAATAGAAAAACTTCATAAA
>JAAYPY010000043.1 GCA_012519555.1 Tissierellia bacterium
GCTGAATTGTTCTCGAAATTATTAAGCTTGGACCCGGGAAACTGTGAAGTATTTTGTAACAGAGCGGTAGCCCATTTATACAACAATCAAGAGGACAGAGCAAAGGAAGATATTCAAACAGCTTTAAAAATCAACCCAAATGACCCTGTGGCACTTAGCATTAAGGAAGAATTGGAAAAAAAGTATTGAGTTAAGATTATCAAGTAAAAAATGTGTCATATATATTGATTAATTTTAATAATTATTGCAATATTTATTGAAAATCAGTTAATATAGCTTGCACAAAATATGAAGATTATGTTATAATAGACATAATTAAAGCAATCAATGAAGCAAAGGCTTTGGCCTTTACGATTATTACATAAGAAAAACTTAGTACTTAGAAATTTGGAGATAAAAAGTGGCGAGAAAAAATTTTGGTTTAAAAAATTTCTTCCTATCATTTGTGATAGTTGTTATAGCCATTTATATATTTCAAAATTTCAAATCACCTGCAGAATTCATTGTAGTGGAAAACGGAATTTTGGAGGATGTTATAAAGGCTGAGGGAATTGTCGTCAAAGATGAAAAAGTATACAATGCAACCATTGATGGCAACGTTTTATATTATTATGAAGAAGGAGCGAAAATTAAGAAAGGACAGCTTATTGCAGATATAAATACAGATGCGGATTCAGTTGAAGTAAATAGACAAATTGCTGAAATTCAAGCTGCCATAGACAGGACAGAAAACAGCGGTCAAGTTTTATCCCAAGAAAATTTCACTGCTTATCAAAACGAATTACAAATAAGCATATTGAATAATGAACTGCAGCATATGTACTATATAATGGAACAAATGACAAACGGCGATTATTACAGCAGCAAATATGAAGATTATTCGCTGGGTCAGCTGAAAGAAATGAAAAACAATCTTGCAAACAGCATTTCTACAAATAAAGTTCCATACTATTCAGACCGAGCCGGAATTGTTTCATATAAAACCGATGGTTTGGAAGATATTTATAAATTTGAAAATGTAACAGACGTGACACCAAGCGCCGCTGTAAAGCGTGAATATGCTGTAAGGGACAAAAAAGAGTTTGTTCATAATGGTGAAAGCTTATATAAAATTATCAGAAATTTCGAATATTATATACTTGTAACCGTAAATAACGAAAAAGCAAAGCTGTTTGAAGAAAATAAGTTCATAAAGGTTAGAGTGCTGTCAGAAGGAGGACAGCACCTGGTCTGGGGTTATATAGAAAAAATCAATTACGGAAGCGAAGAATCTGTATTGGTATTGTTTTTCGATGATTATTTCTACAAGGTTTATGATAAGAGATATGTTAATGTTGAGCTGATTACGGCAGCCTATGAAGGACTGAAAATAAGGAATGAAGCTCTGACTGAACTATACGGTATGAAAGGCGTTTATGTGAAAGATGCCAGTAATATAATCAAATTTTTCCCTGTTGAAATATTAGGCAGCGATGAAGAGTATTCGGTTGTATTTCCAGGTGAATACATAGGAATAAATGAAAGAAATATAATAAGTGTGGGAGAAAAAAGATACCCAACAATTAAAATATTTGATAAAATAATACTTGAGCCGGATAAAGTGTATGAAGGTCAAATTGCGGATTAGGAGGTAAAGTTGAGCATTAAAGAGAATATTGACGATATAATGAAAAGAATTGAAAGTACCTGCAAAAAAGCAGGAAGAAATCCGAAAGATATAACAGTTATAGCTGTATCGAAAACAGTAGAATCTGATAGGGCTAAAGAAGCTGTTGAAGAAGGTGTTAATAATCTTGGAGAAAACAGAGTTCAGGAACTGATAAAAAAGTACGAGGAACTTAAGGACATAGATGTAAATTGGCACATGATCGGGCACTTGCAGAAGAATAAAGTAAAATACATAATTGACAAGACAGTACTCATTCATTCGGTAGAAAGTCTTGGTTTAGCGGAAGAAATTAATAAAAGAGCAAAAAAGAACAATTTGATTGCAAATGTGCTCATTGAACTCAACATTGGAGAAGAAGAAAGCAAATTCGGTATAAAAGAAGAAGAAGTTTATGATTTTATAACAAGTATGGAGCAGTTTGAAAATATTAAGGTGCTTGGATTGATGACGGTTGCCCCATTTTGTGAAAATCCTGAAGATGTTAGGTGGGTTTTCAAAAAAATGAAGAATATATATGATAAGGTTTCAACTATGAGTTTGAAAAATACGGAAATGAAATATTTGTCCATGGGCATGACAAATGACTTTGAAATTGCAATTGAGGAAGGCTCTAACATCATTCGTGTCGGAACAGCAATATTTGGAGCCAGAAAATATAAGGAGGAAGAGTAAATGAGTATGATGGAAAAGGTGAAGGACTTCATAGGCATCACAGACTTGGAAGAAGACTATGAGGAGGAGGATCTTGTTTCTGAAGGTAGTTTTGAAAGAAACAGAAATGAAAGAATGGATGGTTTCACAAAAAGAAACAATGTAATTAAGGTTCATTCCAACACCGATATGAAAGTCTTTATATGTGAGCCGACAAAATATGAGGATTGCACTAAAGCTGTTGATGAAATTAAAAACAGAAAAGTTGTAGTTCTTAATATTGAGGGAATGGAACTTGAGGATCAAAAGCAAATATTCGAATTTATTAAGGGTGCTGTGTATGCATTAGAAGCAAGCATTCAAAAAGTATCAAACGGAATATTCGTATTAGCTCCAAACAATGTACAAATTGACGGCAGATTAAGAGACAGATATGAAAGGAATTATTATTACAGTAAATAAGGAGCATATATGTTTTATATTATTAAGTTATCTCTTGGAACACTATTAAGAATCATTGATTCTTTAATACTGATCAGAGTGATATTATCATTTTTCCCAACCCTACAAACTTCAAAGATATCCTACTTTATCTATCAAATGACCGAGCCTGTACTGGCTCCATGCAGGGCAATTTTAGACAAATTAGGATTAGGCATGGGAATGATTGACTTTTCTCCAATATTAGCTATTATATTATTAAATATATTGCAAAGATTAGTATATGCTATATAAAAGGAGAAAAATGAAAAACATAGAAAAATATTTTGATTTTATCAAGGATGATGAAACAAAGAATACAGTTAAAAAGATTCAAAACAAGGCATTGTATGTTAAGAAGAATCATATTACCGCTATAACTGAGTTCGTAAATCCATATACAGTTGAAATAAGCATACCGGTAATAAAAAACTATAATATAGAATTTGAAATTTTCCCCTCATATGAAAATTGTGAGAGGAAAGTTTTCATTTTATACCCTCAATATTCTGAAATTGATGTGAATGAGTATATTTCCGGTATTCGCATTAAAAATAAATCAAAATTTAAAAAATTAAACCACAAGGATTACTTGGGGGCATTGATGTCCTTAGGTATAGAAAGAAGCAAGATCGGAGATATATATGTCTATAATGATTATGGAGATATTGTTATTCACAGGGACATCGCAGATTATATAATTTACAATTTGGATAAAATAGGTCATAATAGAATAGAAGCAGAAAAAATCAACTTAAACCATGTGGGCTTTAAAGAAGCGGAACATGAAATTTTGAATATTATCAGCTCTTCCATGCGCATTGACAATATTGTAAAGCACCTTACAAAATCATCAAGGGAAAAGGCTTCTGCCACGATAAAGTCGGGAAATGTTAAAGTCAATCACATTCTTGAGGACAAGGCAAGCACTGAATTAAATGAAGGGGACTTATTGTCAATCAGCAGGGCAGGACGATTTAAAATATATAAAATATACGGTAAAACAAAAAGCGGAAAGCTAAAAATACAAATTAAGCATTATGTCTAAGAGGAGTAATTATGAATATTGCAGCAAGCGGTATAATAATATTTTCGGTGGTTTTCGACCAGTTAACAAAACTATGGGCAGCAGACGTTTTAAAAAACGGCAGCTCAATAAAAATATTGGGGAATTTCTTGCGTTTCACCTATGCAGAAAATAAGGGCGCTGCATTTAGCATATTGCAGAATCAAAGAATATTCTTTTTGATTATAACTATACTTATGCTGATTTTTTTAGGGTACATTTATTTTAAAACAAAGAATATTTCGAATTTATCCAAATTGTCAATTGCTATGATAAGCGGAGGCGCAATAGGAAATTTTATTGACAGGCTTCGATTAGGCTATGTTGTTGATTTTATCGATGTAAGGTTCGGAAGCTTTTATAATTTCCCCGTATTTAACATTGCAGACAGCTTTGTTGTATGCGGAACTTTTCTTATGATTATTTTAATTCTTTTTAATAAGTTTGAAACGAGTGAAGGCAATGAAAGAATTTGAGGAAAAGGATTTAATCAATTTGGAAGAAAATGAAGATATCGAGGATTTCGATGATTCTGATGACTTTGAAGAAATGGAAATATCCGATAGCGAAAATAAAGAAGTTTTCTTTGTATCGGATGTGGAAAACCAAAGAATTGATGTATTCATTTCAGAAAAATTGAATGAATCGCGAAATTCTGTGCAAAAGCTTATCAGTGATGGAAATATAACCGTAAATGATAAAGAAGTTAAAGCAAATTATAAAGTCAAAATAAATGATGCAATAAAAATTGTAATTCCGCCTCCTGAACTATTGGATGTGGAAGCAGAAAACATACCTTTGGATATTATTTATGAGGACAAGGATTTAGTCGTGATAAATAAAGCTCAGGGAATGGTGGTTCATCCTGCGCCCGGGCATTATTCAGGCACAATGGTAAACGGACTTATGTATCATCTTAAAGACTTGTCAACCATTAACGGAGTTTTGCGTCCCGGAATTGTTCACAGATTGGATAAGAATACATCAGGTCTGATGCTTGTTGCTAAAAATGACAGAGCCCATAACTTTTTGGCTAAGTGCTTAAAGGAGCATTCAATTAACCGAATTTATTATGCACTGATTCAAGGCAATATCAAGAAAGATGAAGGTGAAATAAATGCACCCTTGGGAAGGAGCGAAAAAGACAGAAAAAAACGCACAGTAACACACAAGAACAGCAAGGAAGCAATTACAAATTATTGGGTGGTTGAAAGGTATGGTAATTATACTTTAGTGAAATTACAGCTAAAAACCGGCAGAACTCATCAAATAAGAGTACATATGAAGCATATAGGTCATCCGGTTGTCGGAGATGATGTTTATGGGAGCAAGTCAAATAAATTCGGTTTGGATGGACAGCTTTTACATTCGAAAATTTTGGGCTTTATTCATCCCACAACTAAGGAATATATGGAGTTTGAAAGCGAATTGCCGGATTATTTCATTAAAGTATTGAATAAAATAAAAACTTAAAAATAAGGACGAGGAACAAAACGGGAGGGAGTATGAAAGTAAAAGCGTTAATAATGGATGAGAAAGCAATTGAAAGAGCAGCATTTAGAATTGCACATGAAATTATCGAAAGAAATAAAGGTGTAGAAAATATAGTACTGATCGGAATAAAAACAAGAGGATGGCCCTTATCTCTCAGGTTAGCGAGAAAAATTGAAGAAATAGAAGGCTCAAAGGTGCCGGTTTTCCCTTTGGACATTACTTACTACAGAGATGATGTTGAAAAGGATGACAGGGCTCCATTGTCAGTTAAAAGTTTTGACTACGACATTAAGGATAAAACAGTGATATTGGTTGACGATGTTCTATACACCGGCAGGACCGTAAGGGCAGCCTTAGACGCAATTGTAGACCAGGGAAGACCTAAAAACGTGGAATTAGCCGTATTAATTGACAGAGGTCACCGAGAACTTCCGATTCGCGCAGACTTCATCGGCAAAAACGTACCCACTTCCAGGTCGGAAAGGATAAGTGTCCAGCTTGAAGAAACAGATAAAATTAACCAAGTGGTTATAACCGAATAAAATAGAGAAACCCGGAGATGGATTATAGAGTGATGATATCAACACTCAAAGATTCATCTCCGGATTTTTATGTCCCATAAATATATTGATTATTTTGTCGAAAGATGTTAAAATTTATTTAGTTTTCTTTCAAAAACTCATTTGAAATAGCAATAATAATTAGCAACTAAAAGGAGTAGAAGATGAGTATAGGTTTATATTTTAAAAATGATGTTAAGCTTAACGATCTAGTTAAGATTACTTTAAACAGCGGAGCAGTACATACAGGAAAAGTAATTTCATATGATGACAATTTAGTACTAATTGAAACCAATGGACGGCCAAAACCTATAAACTTTAATGGTATTGCAGATTATGAAATTATCGAAAACAATTATAGTAATAAGGAAAATAATTTAAATCAAACTGTTTTCGAGGAAGATATAAAAGCTTCTATAGATTTTTTCAACAGCATTAATATTGAATATGAGTTTTCAGCAAGTGATTTTAGCAAAGAGCGAAAATTAGCCAAGGATAATATATCAGATGAATTTTTAAATATTGAAAATTCTTTTTTATATGCTGTAAGATTAAACGAACTTGCTCCTAAATTCGGGAGAATGGATAGAATAATTGCATCAATTAAGCATCTTCAAGAAAGTAACGACATTGATTTCTATAACTATGCCTTAGGTGAGGTATACTTTGTCTGCGGAAATTTTAAAGAAGCTGCAGATTACTATTATAAAGCAAAAAAATACTTACCTTCCATTGCCATGTACCGAAAATACAATAATGAAGAAGGTGCTATGACAGCATCAGCAATGTCTTGCTTAACTGCCGAGAATATTACCGAAACAGATGATATCTTTAAATTAATGGTCGTAAACACAGAAAGGATTAAAGATATTTCTATACTAAATGAATGTTTTAACAAGAATAAAGATAATCTAAACAATGAAATTATAAAACTTCTTACGGATGCTTTTGTATACTTTTCATCCCTTTCTAAAATCAGTTTGCATTGGGCTGATACCCTTACATATTACTCACATGATAATTTGCTTGCAATCAGCAAACAGTTGGCTGAAAGCAATGTTTACAAGAAAGATAACCTCTTAATTGATTTAATAAATAATGAAATTGATAAAATAAAAGATACTTATAATCAGAATTACAATAATGAAATACTATCAGGAAGAATATCAAGATTTAATCCTTTAAATAATACTGGTTTTATTTCGACCGCTAACGATTATATATTTTTCCATATTTCAGAAGTATCAGATGATAGTTTAAAATCAAGTTTAACAAATGGCTCATTTAAAGGTATTAATGTTGAGTTTAGTTTATCGGAACGTTTTAACAAAAAACGAGGTACTTACGGCAAGGTTGCTGTTGATGTTCATATCAGCAATTCTTTGCCGGAAAAACAAGAAATAGAGTCACAAAATTTTGTCGGCTCAATAAGGGAAGGATATATCAATTCTTACACTCCTAACAAAGAAATTGGCAGCATTTATTCCGGAAGAGACGTATATACATTCTTGCTAAACAGGGTGAGTGATAAGGCTTTGGCAGGAAAGCTATCTACAGATTATGATATTTCCGGAATCGAGGTATCTTTTGAGACAAGCAAATTGCCCAGCGGAAAGGTTGTAGCAATTAATGTGAAACCTAAAAATCTTATTCCAGAAGAGGTTCGCAAATCATATGAAAATTTCGCACCTAAAGTTAATAAAACAGTATATAAGAATGAAAAAGAAAACATATTAAATCCTGATAAAAAGGAAAGTATTCTTTTATCATTGGTTAATAGAAATCCTAATAATGAGAAGCATGTAGCCGATTTAATAACCTTTTATTTATCTACTGCGAATCAAGACCCCGATTCTATAAAAAAGGCCTTGAGATTAGTTGAAAATCATAAAAGGTATTTTGAAGAGGAGCGTGTATTCCTTCAGTATATTCGAATATATGAAAAGGCAAGGGATTATGAAAAACTTTTAAAGTATTATAATTTAGTAATACAAAATACCGATGCCGTAAACAGAAAATTGCATTATTTAAATTTAAAGGCTGATATACTATCCGATTCAAACAAAGGCTGCTTAGACTATAAAAAAGCCATTGAAACATATCAGGAATGGATAGCCGTAAAGAATAAAAATAAGGTATTATTAGGTATTAAGGATGATTATACAGGCTCCTATGCATCTATTGAATTAAATATTAAGAGGAGATTAGCGGTTTGTTATTTGAATCAAAACTATGAAAAAGAAGCAAAAGAAATTGCTTCTGAAATTATGCTACATAATCCGACAGATCAAATTGCTGCCGGTATTTTGCAGGGAACCTATTATCTTAATAATTTAGAATTAGACGAACAAACGGATGCAGATGATAGTGATTTGTATTACTATGATTTTGAATTGAATGATATAATGCAAAACAGATTGAGCGATTTTAAATTATCTGTTGTTCTCACTCACGTTAATGATTTAGAGGATGAGAAATTAAAGGGGAACATTTTAGTTGCAAGAAACAAAATCAGAAAATTAGAGGATAGTTTAAATACCTTAAATACACAAAGACCTAAGGACTACAGAAATACATGTTTGGCAATTGCTAAAATAATCGATCAATATATGTCTAAGGATACGGAGAAGGATCGTTTATTTAATAAAAAATCTCGTTTTGAATATATGATAAGAAGTTTGGTTGCCGAAGGAGATTTGTCGGTTAAAACTGAGGAAGTTCCTATTGATGCAGCAAGATATTTATATTTGGAATCAAGTGCAGAGATTGAACAATTGAATCAGCAACTTTATATTAATGCTTATGTGCGATATATTGTATCATTTTTCGTAGAAAGAAAGGATATTCCCATCGGTGTGACAAAAACCGGTGTAAATCTTAATCCGACAACACCATTAAACTATTTTTCAAAGTATCAATTAAATGATAGTGCAGAGAATTTTGTAAATGCGTGTACCATGCTCTTTATAAAAAAGAATAACTTAATAAACCAAATATGCCAGCAGATTTGCGAATCAAAGAATCAAGAATTAATATCTTCAATAACAGAGGTTTTTGAAACAGCATTGGGAATCGATAGTATTGAAAATATAAATGCTAAAAATCTTGAAGACCTTTGGAATAAATATATATTTTGGTTTAAGCAAAGACTACAGGACTTCAAGCAAGCGGTAAAAGAGATTGATAAGATTGAATTTTCAACATTTTGGTTAGAACATCATATTGAAAAATTAGAGCAATATTTAAGATGCAAAATAATTTTGGCAAAAGATAACGAGCGCATGAAGGAAGTAATAGGACTACTTAATATTGCAAATCGTTTTGTGACGGATAAGGATTTTGATAACAGAGAAACCGCCCTAAGAGATATAATCAGAAAAGGTCAAAGCTTAGAAAAGGATATATTTGAATCGCCTACGCCGTTTGCATTTGATACTATAAGACAAATATTGCCTGAAATATGCAGTGTGGCAGAAAGGAAGCTCAATGAATTATTTATTGCATATAAACCTGAATTATCAGTTGAAATTATAAACAGCAACACATTTTTGAACAATAGGGAATGCGAATTAAGGTTTGTTTTGAAAAATAAATTATATTGTCAGACAGTCAGGGAGATAGACATCAGTTCAACAAGTCACAGCTCTTGTATAACTCGAGACATCAATAAGGATTATATCAAGGGTGGAAATGATGAAACACTAATTATCGCTGTTAAGCCTACTGACGATCAAATAAGCAAGAAGGCCTTCCAATTTAATTTAACTATAAGTTATAAGTATTTAGTATCACCCATTGATACAATAGAGGACTTAAGAAGCGAAGACTTTTCAATTAATTTATTTAAGGAAGCAGACTTTATAGAAATTAATAATCCATATAGTGCAATAGATACCAGTGGAGAAGTAAGAGATGAAAATATGTTTTTTGGAAGGGATGAATTTATATCCGGAATCGTAAATACTCTAAAAAACAAGGACAATACTTTGCTTAGATCTAAATGTATTGCCTTATTCGGGCAAAAGAGAGCAGGCAAATCATCTATTTTATACCACTTGGAAAACAGGATTAAGTCTACTTATAAAAATTCTATAGTAATAAAATTAGGTAATATTCAAAATATTCTTAGCGGTAACGACAGTAAATCAGTAATTATCAGCTTTAGGCACAGGATACTTACATTATTAAATGAAAAATTAGAAGATCATTTTCCGGAACTTTTGGAAAAAATGGAAAGCTGCAATATTTCTTTCCCGACGATTGAGGAATTAACCAGCGATATAGGACAGAGCTTGTTTATCAGCTTTTTTGAGAGTTTCAATAAAAAGGTAATTAATAAGGATTATAATATTGTAGTTTTAATTGATGAATTCACATATGTTTATGGTGAAATTAAGAAGGGTAAGTTAGATACTACATTTATGCAGCTATGGAAGGCGATGATTCAGGATTTGGAGCTTGTCGGAATTCTAGTAGGACAAGACTATATGGAGAAATTTATCAATGACTTTGCTAATCCATTCGGCACCGTAAAAAAGGAGCGGGTAACCTATTTATCCCGTGAAAGCACTAAGGAATTATGCGAATTACCTATCCAAATTATTCATGATAACGGAGAAAGGGAAAGCAGATATAAGGATGAAAAATCCTTTGAAAGAATTTGGCAGGCGACGGCAGGAAGTGCCTTTTATACAGTAAAAATCTGCAGTGCCCTTGTTAATTATTTAAACGAAAAAAAATCCCCATATATTGTTGAGGCTGACATTAAGAATGTTATCAATAATATACTTATGCAGGATAACGGAAGATTGTCAGAGTCAGAATTTGATGCATTATTTAATGACGAAGGCGATATAGAAGATAAAACAAAAAAAGAAGATAATATTAAAATACTTAAGAAAATTGCACAAATGTCACAGAAGGATGATTATTGCCTGAGAAGCGATATTATATGTGATTTGTCTGAAGAGAGAGTTGATATGCTTCTTCAGCTTTTATGTGACAGGGATGTATTAGAGCAAAAAGAAAACAAGTATAAAATTAAAGTAGGTTTGTACAAGGATTGGCTGATTAAAAAATACGGAGGAAATAACTAATGGAGAATCCTTTCATTGTCGGAGCTGAAGTTGAAGGAGAAAGCTTTATGGGGCGTAAAGAGCAATTAAAGCAATTTAATGATTTATTATATAAGCATGAATCAAAAAGCGGGAGCATATCATTAACAGGCATAACCAGGATTGGCAAGAGCTCCCTTATACGCAATGTTGTACAGTTAAACAATAATAAAAGCGTTATTACAGTTAAGACGGTTATAAGCAAGTTTTCAGATTTTAACGAATTTTGGACAGATGTATTATCCTTGGTAAGAGATGAGTTGGAATTTGTTGAGGGTAACTATTTTAAGGAAATTAATGCAATCGATGCCGCAATTGATGCCGGAACCAATGACACTTATAATTTCAGAAGGAAGGTAGAAAAGGCATTTAAGCTAATATCCAAAAAATTAAAGCTGATAATAGTAATTGATGAGTTTGATTTTGCAGAAAATGTTTTTGGGTGTGATTCTTCAAACTTTCAATTTTTTCGTGAATTAATTTCATCAGCAGATTATAAAATGACCTTTATAACAATATCAAGGCGAAGCTTAATTCATATTGAGACAAGATCCTTTGGAGGTTCAACTTTAGACGGAGTATTAAAAAAAATAAGTCTTCGCGGATTTTCAAATGAAGATTTACATGAATATTTTAATAAGTTTGATAATCTGCAAATTAAATTGACCGATGATATAAAGAAGAAAATATTATATTATGCTGGCAGGTCTCCCTACTTATTATCGGCAATCGGACAAGAAATAGTATACAGGCAGGGAATTGATGATTTTGATTCCGTGCTTTCTGCATGCAATCAACAATTTTTAGATTATTTTAAGAGAATAGTTGAGTTATTAAAGGATGAAGATTTCTATAACAAGCTTTTACAGATATATATCGGACCCAGATACAATATAAAACAATATGATATAGATGAGCTTGTATCAAGAGGTTATATATCTAACAAGATAAAAGGGTTTTATGATTCTTTAGAAAACAATAGGGATGAATTTAAGTATGAAACCATTTCAGAATATTTTGTTGAGTATCTTATGGACATATCTCAACCGGAAATAGGAGAAATATGGCCGATTTTGTCTGAAGCTGAGAAGAAATTAAGATCAATTATTGAAAAAGAACTATCCGATATGTTTGGCGGAAGATGGAGAGATGAGCTTGAAAGAGTAAACTTGGAATACAAGAAGAACAATAGGCCCTTTATTGATTTTGATAAGGTAAAAATAAATTTGGCAGTCAATAAGAAAAAGTATAAGGAACGTGCAAGCGATAATATACTTACTACTGTAGGCATTATGGAGTTAAGAAATATCTTACAGCATTATTGGACAAGATTTTCGCCATATTTTAACAATGATCAATTCTCTAAATGGTCTGACAGATTTTATCTATTACATAAGGCCAGAAATCCATTGGCTCATAATACGGCTGAATTTTTAACGGAAGAGGAAATTATGGAAACAGAACTTTATTGCCGTGAAATAATATCCTCCATAGCCAAAAAATAATAACACTTGGGACGGACCTTTGAATGATATTTTGTCACCTTAAGGTCCGTTCCTGAAATTACTCTTTAATTTTTATCCCGTCAATATTGGGTTCTACAAGCATTGAATAATTTGTGTCGTAAATTACAAATCCGGGCTTGGCATTGGGGGGTTTTTTAATATTTGATTTTTTGGTATAATCGACTTCAACTGTGCTTGAAATTTTCCCCTTGCTGTAAAAGGCTGCAATTTTAGCTGCTTCAACATATTCCTCATCTGTCAATTCATCGCCGTTTGTTTTTATGATAACATGGGAGCCGGGCATATTTTTGGCATGAAACCAATAATCTTCATTTTTAGCTATTTTGAAAGTGATCATATCATTTTGAATATTGTTTTTTCCTACCAATATTTCATGACCCTTTGAGGATAGAAAGGTTGTTATGGGTTTTGTTTCTTTCGATTTATTCACCCTTGATTTTCTCTTCATGAAGCCTTCAGAAATAAGTTCATTGTAAATGTCGTTTAAATCATCCGTGGTTTCACATTCCTCAATGGAAAACAAAATATTTTCCAAGTAAGATATTTCGCTTAAAGTAGTATTGATAAGTTTATTAAGTTCTTCCTCAGCCTTTTTCAGCTTATTATACCTTTTGAAAAATTTTTGACTGTTTTGTGACAAGGATAATTTTGGGTCTAAGGGTATAGCTGTTTCTTTTTGCTCAGGGTCGTAGTAATTAACAACTAAAAGCTTATTGTTTTCCGGAGTTTTGTGAAGGTTTGAAAGAATCAGTTCTCCGTACACCCTGTTCTTATCCCGGTTTTCAGCATTTAACAGCTCATTTCTCTGCTTTTCAACCTTCTTTTTATTTCTTGCAATTTTTGTGTTTATACTTTTAATAAGACTTGCAACTCTTTGGTTAATTTTATTTTTATTGTCTAATTCATAATAATATTCATCAAGAAGTTCGCCGGGTGAAGTGAAACTTTTTTTGTTATAACCTTTTAAATACTCCATGTCTATACAATAGAAGCCATAGGTCTTATTTTCATCAAAATAAATATTAAATGAAAAGTCAGTTTCCTTTATTGTATTTACAATATTACTGAATTTATCCCATATTTCTTCCTTTTTTGCTTGGCTTAACTCACCTACATATGTGCTTTCATTAAGGTTTGCTAAATAACAAATTTCCCTTGATATAAATGGGCTGAAACCCGTGAAGTTCTTATAAAAAAAATCAAATATATATATACCGCCGTTTGCTGATTCAATTTCCTTCATGAACATTTGGCGGCTCACCGTCAAGGGATTCAATTTATCAGAGCCGGGAGGAGTAAGGTAATTAAGTCCCGGATAAACTTGTCTTACAGAGCTAACATTTGGAGTAACTCTTTTTAAAGAATCTATTATGGTATTATCTTCATTTACAAATATAATGTTGCTGTGTTTGCCCATTATCTCCGTTATTAGTGATTTATGTACCCTAGTGCCTAATTCATCTTTGCATTCAAATGAAACCTCTACTATTCTGTCAAAATTTATCTGTTTGATATTTGTTATATGAGCACCTGTCAGGTGCTTCCTTAAAAGCATGCAAAACATAGGGGGCTCAATTGGGTTCTTTCTGGTCACATTTGTAAGATGAAGCCTGGGACTAGAGCTTATTGCCGTGATTAACAGTTTATAGTTTTCTCCTTTGTTTCTAATGGATATCACTATTTCATTTTTGTCCGGCTGATGAATTTTATCCACTCTTCCCCCGACTAATTTTTTATATAGTTCATTTCTTATACTGTTTACAAAAACACCATCTAATGACATTCTATCCTCCTGCTGCGGAGCAATCGCTCACAAGTCAAAATTTCTTATAACTGTTGTCTGCTGATTATATTGTATATTAAAAATTCTATAATGTCATGATAATTTTTAAGCTTTTTAAGCAGATTTATAAGCATTGCTTTCCATGAATATAATTTTTTTGTTTACTATTAAGCTTTTAATGTTATAATGAATAGTATTAAGAAAATTACAATAAATAATTGGAGATAAAAATGGCAAATATATTTAGTATGACCGGTTACGGAAAAGGCGAATACAATGACGGAAAAAGAAGTATCACCGCTGAAATAAAAACCATAAACAACAGATATTGTGATATTAGCATTAAAACCCCTAAACATTTGCGCTTTTTTGAGGAAAATATCAGAAAAATCTTGAAAAACAACCTGCAAAGAGGTAGAATAGATGTATATATCAATATTGAATACATAAGCGAATCAGATACCCTAATCGTGCCGAACATGTCTTTAGCCAAGCAATATATGGATGCCATAGATAAGATTAAATCAGAGTTAGGCATAAACGGCAGTCCTTCCCTTGATACCATAATAAGGTTTCAGGATGTTCTGATTGCAAAAGAAGATGAGCCGGACGATGATGAGCTTGGTATTTGCTTAGAAAATGCAATGAATGAAGCTGTCATGAACCTTCTGTCAATGAGAGAAAAAGAAGGTATTCAGTTAAAAGCTGACATTAGCTTAAGCATGAAAAGAATTCTTGAATTAATGGAAGTAATTTCTGAAAACTCCCATACAATCGTGGAAGATTACAAGAATAAATTTGAGAACAGGATTAAAGAGCTGCTGGATAGTAACCACGAGCTTGATGAAAACAGGCTTTACAATGAAATTGTAATCTATGCGGATAAAAGTGATATTAACGAAGAAATTGTTAGATTTAACTCACATATGTCGCAACTGTCCGATTCCCTGGACAGTGGTGGTACAATCGGCAGAAAGCTTGACTTTATAATACAGGAAGCAAACAGAGAAATTAATACAATAGGCTCTAAAGTCAGCAACTTAGAAATAATACAAGTTGTGATTGAAATAAAGAATCTTTTGGAAAAAATAAGGGAGCAAGTACAAAATATCGAATAGGAGTCAATTATGTCAAACACATCAAATACTATTAATATAGGGTTTGGTAATATAGCGCTGGCAAACCGAATAGTGGCTGTTGTAAGTCCCGAATCGGCTCCCATAAAACGCCTTATTCAGGAAACCCGTGAAAAGGGCAAGCTAATTGATGCTACTTACGGCAGAAAAACCAGAGCAGTAATTATAACTGACTGCGACTATATAATTTTATCTGCAATTCAGCCGGATACAATGGCACAGAGGTTCGAGAACCACAATATCAAATAGAGGTGAGCAATGGAAGAAGGATTATTAGTGGTAATATCAGGCCCTTCGGGAGCTGGAAAAGGCACCATATGCAAACAATTATTAATGGAAATGGGCGAATTGAAAGTTTCCGTATCAGCTACGACTAGAAAACCAAGAGCAGGCGAAGCAGAAGGTATAAGCTACTATTTTATTGATGAAGAAAAATTTATTAATAGAATAAATAATGATGAATTTCTTGAATATGCAATAGTTTACGGCAATTACTACGGAACACCCAAAGAGGAAGTGTTTAAACAGCTCAAAGCAGGTAACGATATAATCTTGGAAATAGATATTCAAGGAGCACTGCAGGTTAAAAAGAATTATCCCATGGGAGTGTTTATATTTATTCTTCCTCCTTCATTAGCTGAATTAAAAAACAGAATTGAAGGAAGAGGTACAGATTCAAAGGAAGTAATTTTACGGAGAATGGAATCAGCTTATGATGAATTAAACTATGCTTTCCAATACGACTATGTTGTAGTCAATGACCGTGTGGATATTGCAACGGAAAAAATCAAACATATAATATTAGCCGAAAAAAACAGAGCTATAAGAAAAAAGGAAATAATCAGCAAAATCAGGGAGATGTGAGAATGAAAAAAATATCAATAGATGAATTAAACGAAATGGTTGACAGCCAATACTCGTTGGTAACAATAATTTCAAAAAGGGCAAGACAAATAATTGACGGTTCAGAACCTTTAACCAAAACAAAAACAAAAAAGCCGGTAGCAATTGCCATTGAGGAATTCTATGAGAATAAGTTTGCACCTATCTATGATTATGATAAGTACAAAAAATCATTAGCAGCAAATATAGAAACAGCTGAAGATGTAACAGATGAAATAACAGATGAGACGACAGATGATGTTAAAACAGATACTGAAGAAACACCTCTAGAGGATATGTCAGATAATCAGTCAAATGACTGATTATTTAATTTTGATGACCTAACCCCATTTATCAGAGGTATGGGGACACACCAAACGAGGTATGAGGAAGATCCCCAAATATGCAAATTGGTAATGAAGCCTTCGAAACTTTTTATTGCTAAATGGAGAAGATATGTATAATAGATTTGTACAAGTTATTTTGAACAACATTTCCAAAAGCACAGATCAAATATATACTTACGGAGTGCCGGATGCATTAACAAGCTCAGCTCAAGAAGGAAAAAGAGTCAGAGTGAATTTCGGCAGAGGAAAAAATATTATTGATGCATTAATAGTATCCGTGGATATTAGCTGTGATTATCCGGTGGAAAAAATTAAGCCGGTTATTGATGTTATAGATGAAAAACCTATAATAACAAAGGAAATGCTGAAAATATTATTTTGGATAAGAGAAAGATATATATGTAAATATTCTGATGCCATGAGGTTAATGATACCATCGGAAACTCAAAGCGTATATGAAAAACATGTAAGGCTGAAAGAAGATAAGGAAATAAGCCAATACAAGATAAACAAAACTCAGAACCAAATAAAGGTTATCGAATATCTTAAAAAACACCAAACAGTCAGCACAGCTCAATTAATGGAAAAGCTTAGCATTTCAAAGGCAGTGTTAAATAATTTAATCAAAAAAGATATATTAGAGGAAAAGTTGGTTTTTGATTACTCAAATCAAACAGAGTTTCATTTGGATGAGCCTTTGCGCTTAAATGAAGAGCAAAAAAATGCATGCCGGATAATTCTGAATTCTGACAAGAGAGCTTTCCTGCTGCACGGAGTTACCGGCAGCGGAAAAACAGAAGTATACATGAATATAATAGAAGAATATTTAAAAGAGGGTAAGCAGTCAATTATGCTGGTTCCCGAAATCTCATTAACTGCTCAGACTATTGACAGATTTGAAAAAAGATTCGGGAATAAGATAGCCGTTTTTCATTCAAAGCTGAGTAAAAAGGACAGGTACATACAATGGCTGAGGGTCTATAAGAAAGAAGCGGATATAGTGATAGGAGCACGGTCTGCTCTCTTTGCCCCCATTGAAAATTTGGGCCTTATTGTGATTGATGAGGAGCATGAGGACAGCTATATATCATCAACATCACCAAAATATGACACCATGGAAGTCGCTATTAAGATGGCATATATGACAGGCGGAAAGGTTATTTTAGGCTCTGCAACACCATCTTTAAATACCTACTACCTGGCTATGAAAGGTCAGATAGAATTAATTGAAATGAAAAAGAGGGTTAAAGATGCCCAAATGCCTGAAATGAAAATAATTAACATGTCTGATGAGCTTGACAAGGGAAACAATACAATTATCAGTGAGGAACTGTACGAAAGCATCAGAAACTCCCTCAGGCAAAAGGAACAGGTAATACTATTTTTAAACAAGAGAGGATATTCGGGCTTCGTATCATGCAAAAAATGCGGTTATGTAGTAAGGTGTAAAAGATGTGATGTATCCATGACATATCATCTTGTGGGAAATATTATGAAATGTCACTACTGCGGAAGTGCAAGAAAAATGTTTGATGAATGTCCCAAGTGCGGAAGTGATAAAATAGAGCAGTTCAGCGCAGGAACACAGCATGTTGAAAAACTGATAAGGCAATTATTCCCTTATGCATTCATCGAAAGAATGGACCTTGATTCAATGTCAGACACAGACTCATATGAAAATATTTACAAGGATTTTAAGAATAGGAAAATTGACATACTGATAGGAACACAGATGTTGGCTAAGGGATTTGATTTTCCGAATGTAACTACCGTGGGAGTTCTTTCGGCAGATGCAATATTAAATTTACCCTTTTACAATGCAAGTGAAAAAACTTTTCAGCTAATAACTCAAGTGAGCGGAAGAGCCGGCAGGGGAGATAAGAAGGGAAAGGTATACATTCAAACTTATGAGCCTGAAAATTTCATCATAAATGCTGCAAGGAACAATGACTATGACTTATTCTTGCATCAAGAATTAAAACTAAGAAAAGAATTTGCATTTCCGCCATTTATTAATATAATAAATATATGCTTAATATCTAAAAAGGAAGAATTTCTTGTAAAGACAGCCAATAAAAAATACTCAGAAGTAAAAGAAGCTGTTACAGAAATGATAAAGGAAAGAAGTTTATTATTATACAGACCTGTACCCCACAATATATACAAGGTTAATGATGAATACCGTATTAATTTGTATATAAAAGTGTCAAACCACAGTTTGTCAGAGCTAAAGAAAATACTCAGGACTGTATACATGGAAAAGGATATAGAAAATATTAAGGTAAGCATAAATATTAACACTGATACAATTTAGGAGGGTCAAATATGGCATTAAGAAATTTAAGATATGAAGGCGATGAAATATTAAGAAAGAAAAGCAGGGAAGTTCCTCTTGTTGATGATAGAATAAGGATGCTTATGGACGATATGGTTGAAACCATGTATGAATTTGATGGTGTAGGACTTGCAGCTCCACAGGTAGGTATATTAAAACGTGTAGTAGTAATAGATGTAGAAGACGGCAGGGTTTATAAAATGGCTAACCCTAAAATTATTACCGAATCAGGAGAGCAATCAGCACAGGAAGGATGCTTGAGTGTTCCCGAGAAAAAGGGAGTGGTAACAAGGCCTATGAAGGTGATTGTGGAATATATAAATGAAAACAATGAAGCAGAAAAATTAGAAGCGGAAGGGTTATTGGCAAGAGCAATTTGCCATGAAATTGACCATTTAAACG
This sequence comes from Tissierellia bacterium, assembly GCA_012519555.1. Taxonomy (GTDB): domain Bacteria; phylum Bacillota; class Clostridia; order Tissierellales; family Sedimentibacteraceae; genus Sedimentibacter. Next base: position 19,446 of record JAAYPY010000043.1, read on the forward strand.
GAGTGTTATTTACAGACAGAGTAATAGATGATATTACTGAAGAATAGGTGATGTTATGAATGTTATATTTATGGGTACACCCGGTTTTGCAGTTCCAACCTTGGAAAAACTACATGAAAGCAGCCACAAGGTGGTCTTGGTTGTAACTCAGCCGGATAAACCCTCCGGCAGAGGGAAAAAATTAAAAAAATCAGAAGTGAAAGAAAAGGCTGAACAGCTAAATCTTGAAATCTTTCAGCCTGATAAAATAAAAAAACAGGAAAATATAGATATATTGAAATCATATAATCCTGATGTAATTGTCGTTGTTGCTTACGGACAAATATTGAACAAGGAAATTTTAACCTTGCCAAAGTATGGCTGCATCAACGTCCATGCTTCCCTCCTGCCTAAATTAAGGGGAGCTGCCCCTTTAAACTGGGCTCTTATTACGGGTGAAACAAAAACAGGGATAACTACCATGCTCATGGATGAGGGCTTGGATACCGGTGATATGCTTTTAAAATCAGAAGTAGAAATTGATGAAAACATGAAGGTTGGAGAGCTTCATGATATTTTGATGCATAAAGGTGCGGAGCTTTTAATAGAAACTTTGGATAAGTTGGAGAAAAACGAATTAGCGCCTCAAAAGCAGGATGACTCGCTTTCAAGCTATGCTCCACTGTTCAATAAGGAAAATAGAAAAATATACTGGAGTTTACCTGCAAAGAATATCCATGATTTAATAAGGGGACTGTCACCATGGCCTACAGCATATTTTATTATGGATGAAAAAACCATAAAGGTGTACAGTTCATCGTATATAAATGATGATTCAGATTACGAGCCGGGCTATGTAATAAAAGCAAATAATGAAGGAATATTTGTTAAAGCCAAAGATGGCATCGTAATTCTTAAAGAAATTCAAATGCCGGGAAAAAACAAGATGTCCGTTGAAGCTTACCTTCGAGGCAACAAATTCCCCGAACACATCACATTATGACAAGGGGATGACAAGGGGACGGGGGTAGTGTCATATCCTTTTATTATATTTTATTTAAATATGGAGCTCACAAATTTTACCATGAAACAAAATTATTAAAACAACGTCTAATATTTCAGAGGTAAAAATCCATTGGCCATGGTAAGCTTCAAAATAAAATATGAATAAGTGCACCAGCGGATGCTGATGTAGTTGAGGATGCGGTAACTATAAGCGCTCCTGCTGAAAAGGAAGAAAAGAATGGGATATCAACATTAACCATATTAGGAGTGATTGGTTTAGGTGTACTCGGCGGTTTAATGGTGTTTAAGAAAAAAAGTGCATAATGCAATTCAATCTTATATTATTGAACTATTGAATATTAGAGTGTGTAGGATTAAAGATTGATAAATGGAGGTATGAAAATGGGCGGGCCTGTAAAAGAAAATATTACTTTGGATTTACTTGATAAAATTGATATCAGGGTAGGGACAATAAGATCCGTGGAAGATATTGCAAAGTCAGATAAATTAGTCAAGTTGACGGTAGATTTCGGTGATTTCACCAGGAACATATTGGTCGGGATGAAGAAGGAAAGAGAAAATTGCAGAGAAATTGAAGGTAAGCAAGCCTTATTTGTGGTTAATTTGGCTCCCAAGAAAATGGCCGGAGAGATTTCCGAAGGAATGCTCTTTGACATTGGATATGCCGACGGTATTACTCCTGTTTTGGCACAGCCTGAAAAACCGGTCCCCAACGGTTCGAGGGCTGGATAGGAAGCAAAGATGTTTTCTGATGTTGAAATCAAAATAAAGAGAAAAAATAAAATATTGTTTTCGCGTGACAGCCAGTGTTTGCAAGAACTTATAAAACTAATCCAATTGCAAAATCACCGGGCTTTGATTATGTGGGCTTTGGATTGTTCGAAAAGGTGTTTGGAGCAATTTGAAGCAAAATATCCTTATGAAAAAAGACCAGGAATTTGTTTGGTGCTTTGCGAGGCTTGGGCAAGAGGGAAGATTAAAATGTCTGCAGCAAAACGAGCAATCTTGGATTCCCATGCAGCAGCAAAGGAAATTAATGATGAAGCATATGGAGCTTTGTGCCATGCAATTGGTCATGCCGGTGCTACGGTACATGTGGAAACACATGCTATAGGTTTGCCTATGTACGAATTAACTGCAATAGTTTTAAAATGTGGCAAAGAAAACTATTCAAAGTTGGTAAGGGATAAGATTGATTACTATTATGACCGCCTCTTGTATTGGCAGGAAGAAACAGATAAACTCAAACTTGAATGGGCAGATTTTTTATTGGATGATACTAAACCCAACAAAGAAAAATTATTAAGTGAAAAACAAAAACTAAAAGAATAAATATTATGGAACAGCCATGGAGATAAATGTAATAAAAATAAATAATATAGGAATTGCTAGAATTAAAAGTGATGAAATTTTAATAAAGGACGGCCAATCTGCCTTGGATTTATTGGCAACGGTCACATATGAAACAGACTGCGAACGTATTATAATCGATAAATCTGCTATAGCAGAAGATTTTTTGACTTAAGCACCAAATTAGCAGGAGAAGTGCTACAAAAATGTATTAACTTTCATTTTAAGGTCGCAATCCTAGGTGACTTTTCCGCGTATAAAAGCAATAGCTTAAAAGATTTTATCTATGAGTGCAATAAAGGGAAAGATATTTACTTTTTGCCTAATGAAAAGCAGGCAGTTGAAAAGTTAAGTGTTATATAAAGAAAGAGGCAGGGGAAAAAGGATACATAATAATCTTAGGTCAATTCAGAACAGTTGGGAAAATAATTGAGGGAAGAGAAAATAGTGAAATATTTATTCGCTGATGAATGATGATTACACTTTGATATGTGATGACCGGCAGGGTAAGGATATAGATATTGACAAATAATGAACAA